>CAYYVB010000089.1:0-10128 GCA_964475035.1 uncultured Opitutaceae bacterium
CCCCGAGTCCATCGGGGTCATACGTGACCGGCTGGCTCCCGCGATTCTCCAGCCGGAGATGAAACACGAGCGCGTTTTCCGCCTCGAAGCGAAATACCTGTTCGAGCGTCACAGTGAAGTCGCGGTAGCGCGTGACCGAACGCGGCTGCACACGAAGCGTCGTATCGAGGACGGCCGGAGTTTGCGCGGCGCGCAGGCCGTGCCATTTCGCGCGGTCAAGCAGCTCCCGCAATCCGCCCAACGGTGTTTCCGGCTGACTGAACTGGAAAAGAACGCTGCGATCCGCCACTACACCGGTGACGAGCCGCAGCGCATACACGCGGCCTTGCCACACGATATTGAGCCCGGCCTTGGCATCAGGACGCAGCGCGCGCAGCGAAAAGAAATTCTGGCCGGCTTGGTAGGAAAGCAGCACGGCGACATCTTCACCCGGCTGTGCGGCGACTCCGGCCCCCTCCAGCGCAGTCGGTGCGCCTGGCAACACGCAGGTCGTCGGCTCGTCCAGCGCGACCGTGACGGTTGTGACGGTGTGCGCATCGAGTGGATACGCGCGGACGGTGGCGCGGATATGCGGCGTCGCTGTCCAGCCGATCAGGAAAATCAGAAAGAGGTGTCGTAGTGCCATACGGCGAGAGGGAAGCGGCCGTTTGCGGCCAGGTTGGGATTACGCGCGAGGGTGAACCGCGTGGAGAAACTCGGAGCCTCGGTGAAGCTCCGCCCGCCGAGCACGCCGGTGCGGACAAGCTGTCCTTCCACCTGCACGAGCACGGTCTGTTCGCGGGTTTCGAGTATGGTGATTTTTGCGACCTCCGGCTTCTGGTGCAGCGCCTTGGCCGTGAATTCGGCCGCCTGCGCCGCCCATTCATCGCGTGCTTTTTTTAGCGCGTCCGGGAGGAACATCTTTTCCAGCAACTCCGGGTGATCGAAGCCCGCGGGGTTGCGCTGATACAACGCGAGGCAGGCGAGTAGAGCGCATTGCTCGTGGAGTTTTGCCGCCTCCTCGAAGCCGAGCAGCGGACTTACGTGGAAGGTGCCGGCCGCATCGAGCACGACGACGCGCTCCTTCGTTCGGTAAGCTTGAATGATGAGGAACGGCTGCAACGCGCAGAAGCCCACGGCGCATAGCGCGACGAGGCACCACAGCCGGGCGGCAATCGCGTGGTCCGCGAAGAGATCCAGCGGATGCCATTTCCGGCGCGGTGCGGACAGATCGGAGCGCCGGTGCGGCGCGGGTGTTTCGCGAAGTGTCGTCATGGGTCAGATGGTGGTTTGCGCCGCCGGCAATTGGCTGTGGGCGAGAAGTGCCGCTGCGCGCGCATCGCCCGCAGGATCGCTTGGGGCCGGCGGCATCGGTGCCGGTGGAGGTGTGGTGACTGGTGGCGGCGGAGGAGGCATCCCGCCGTCTGCATTTCCGCCGCTTTTTTTCGTCTGAGTGGCAATCGCACCGGCCGCTGCCACGCCGCCGGTCTTCAGGCTCTTCACGAGCCACGCGATCTGCTGCATCGTGTAGAACTGCTGGAGCGCCGACTGTCCGCCGCCCGACAGGGGCGAGCCGGAACAAAAGAGCATCTGCATGAGGAACGGCGTTCCGATGGTGCCGATGATTAGCCAGAGAGCGGCAAGCAGTCCGCCGATCAGGCTCCCGAATGAAGCGGCGTTGATTTCACCGGGCTGGAGCCCGTAGGCCGCCGCCAGATTGTTCGCGTAGGCCGTGAGCAGATAATATGCGACCAGCTCGGTCACTGCGAAGCCCACTGGCCACGACAGCACCGCGAAGGTTTGCTGAATGTATCGCACGCCGAGCGAGGCGAGGCCCGGCACCATGAACATCGCCAGCGCAACCGGCAGAAACAGGTAGCAGAGCAGTTTCAGCACAAACTGGAGCACCAAAAACGGCAGTTGCAGGAGGCTTCCGATCAGCACCACGAGTTTCGCCGCCGCATAGAGGAACGCCTTGTAGAGCGACTCGCCGATTTTCCGAAAACTCCACTCGTCGCCCGTATCGCCGACCGTCGCACGCACGCTTGCCGCCGCCCGCATCGGATGCTCCGTATAACCGGCATCGAGCGTATCGGCGAGCGAGAGAAACATCCGCTCGGTGAGGCCGAACCAATGCGGCAACGCGGCGACGAGGCTCACGATCACGATGGCGCGCACCACCGGTCCGGTGAGGCTTTCCATGTCGGTCCGCGCGCGCTGCACGTGCAGCATCAGGCCGGCGACGCAGACGAAAAAGACCACCACGCGCAGGTCGTTGGCCAGGCCGATAATCGCGGCCCGCAGTCCTGGAGCGAAGTTCTCCATTTAGTTTCTCCCCTCCTGCGGACGCTGGCGTTCTTCTTCGCGCCGGAGTTTTTCGCGCAGCGGGTCGGTGTAGTCCGTCCGCGAATCGAGCCGGATGGACCTCTGCCACGTGTCCACCGCGGGCGGAGTGGCACGAACCGCCGGCGGGACCGTGCGTCGCCAGTGGCGGTGAACCAACCAGCCGGAGACGGCGAGACCGACGAGGAGAAGGAAAGCGAACACCTTCATCTCTCGGTGTAGTTGGTCGGCGTGAGCCGGATGCTGCGCTGCCACTCCCCCGCCACCCGCAGGCTGTCCTGCTCTTCGGCGATCTGTTTTTCCAAAAAATCCTGCCGCTCCTTCTCCGACTGGTTCGCGTTCAGGATCTGCTGCGCGACAAGTTTGTCCGACTCGTCCCTCCGCTGAGCGACAAGGAGCGCGATCTGGCCGTTGAGTGCGGAGACCTTGACGTTGAGTTTGTCCACTTCTGCCGCCGTGGACGCGCCCCGCAACTGCATGAGCGTTTGCGCGAGGTCCATCTGTAGCGTCGCCAGCCGCTCGCCGGTCTCGTCCTGCACCTGTGCGAGATTGTCGGCCTGCCGTTCCACCGCGCCGTAACGGCGGTAGAGAGATTCATCGCGGGTGAAGTCGCGTCGGAGTGAGGTCGGGCCGTCGAGCGACCGATAGAGTCCTTCCGCCGTCCGGCGAAGCGACTGGCTCGCGTCAGCGAGCCGCTGGATGGCGCGCAACGTCTCGCCGTAGGTTCGGGACAGTTCCTCCGCGCCGAGATCGCGCAGCACGAGTTCCGTGCCCGCCTGCACGGGATCGCCGAGCACATCGCGAATCCGGCGCTGCAAAGTCACCGCTTCCTCGAGCTGGCGAAGCTGCTGATTGAGCCGGTTGAGTTGTTCGGCCCACTGCCGGAGGGTTTCGATATGGTTGGCCTGCTGACCCGCTTGGATCGCGGTGGAGACCGCCGTGTTGACGGGATCGTTAACGATCCACTGCCCGAAGAGCGCGGGCGCAAGGAAGAGAGAAAGCAGAAGTCTTTTCATGGTGAACGGGGTTGGCGTTGGGCGTCCTGGATTTGCCAGTAGCGCGTCTTGGCGGCCTGGCCGGCGGCGCGTTGCTGCGCCCCCGCCGCCGCATCGTGTTGCGGCGTGGCGCAGCCGGTTAGCGCGAGCAGGAGGAGGCTAAGCGACAGCACGCGCATGGGCCTCCGGGGGTTGATGGTGGCGCAGCGTGCCGCACTGCGGCGGCTGCGTGGACGGGGAAAAGTAACAGACGGACGAGTAGCGTGCGCCCGCCGGCAGTTGCTCCGGCAACGGGTAACGCTGGATCACGTCGAGGGCGCTCTCCGGCAGCCCCAAGTCCGTGGACACGTCTGCCAAGTCGTGGCGGTCGTTTTGCCGCAGCAGGAAAAACTGCTTGGCATTGCCAATCACGGCGGCACGCACCCGCGATGCCTTGAAGCGGGCATATTGCTGCACGATGCTTGCCACCCAGCAGTTGAATTTGCGGAGCTGGGCGAAGCCTTCCGAGACAATCGCCTCGCCGCCTGGAACATCGAGGAAGCGGGCGACTTCCTCAAAGACGATCCGCTTCCGTTCGGTCCGCGGCAAGGCGAGGATGTGCTGGCGCGCGAATCCGCTGATGAGGAGCCCGGCGGCGGCCTTGAGTTCCACCGCCTGCTCGGGAACGAGGCCCAGCTCGAAATGCGCAACCTTGCGCTGGAGCGAGACATTGCTCGGCCCGTCGAAAAGCCGGCCGTATGCGCCGTGCGCGCTCCAGGCCCGTAGCAGCGTGGCGAGCCGGTCAATCTCATCCTTCGCGTGCTCCGGCAGCCGTGCGTAGGCGAGCAGTTCCACCAACGCCGCGTGCGTGGGAAATTCCTCGCGGGAATAGTAGGCACACGCGTTCTGCGCGACGAGCCGGCTGGTCGCCGGGTCCTGGGCAAAGGCCGTGATCTCCGCCTCCGTCAGTCGCGCGAAAAACTCCAGAGCTGCGGCATCATTCGCCGCACGCCGGTCGCGAAGATCCACGAACGCCTCCAACGGGGTTGCACCCGGCGGCAGCTTCTTCCGCCAGTGATGCACGGCGCAGGCAAGCCGGCGGCAGTCCTCGGCCTTGGCCGGCTGCGTGCGCGCCCAATCGTTGAACGCATCCTGATAAAGCTGGTGCAGGTATTGGGCGAGCTGCGCCTGCCGCACCGCGAGGTGTTCCGCGTTCTGCGGCAACCCTACCATGCGGGAGAGCAACGCCACGGCACTGGCGAGGTGCAACTGCGTGAGCGGGAGGCCCTGCGTATCCAAATAGTTGAGCGTGAGTGGAGCATCGGGATGCACCACGATGGGCGTCTCGCCCATCGCCTCGGTGAATTTCTTGTGCGACAGGCCCTCCTCGATGATGACGGTGTAGCGGAAGTGCGCCGCCGTCTGCATGAGCAGGTCGAACATGAACTCCGACTTGCCGGAACCCGTCATCCCGAACAGCACGGCGTGCTGAGGCGAACCGCCTGCGTTCGTCCGCAGCCCCACGAGGTTGCGATGGCTGCCATCGTAGAGCGCTTCAGCATCCGCCAGTTCGCCCGTGAAGGTCGCCGAGAAGGGCAGCATGTCCGCGAGGTAGCTGTCCTCGGCGTAAAGCTCGCGGAAGCGATAGGACGAGTGCGTCCACCCCGGCCAGCTCGCGAAGAAGAGCTTCCGGGCGCTGGTCGGGAGCGCGCACTCGAAATACTGCGCCCCGTCCATCGCGTGAATGGCGGCCTGCACTGCGGCGACCTTTTCGCGCAGCGCCTCCCGGTTCGCCGCCCACACCCGGATGAGGTAAGTGACCTGAAACGGCCGAGCGAATCCGCCTGACAGTGCCTCGACCTTCTTCTCCTTCTTACGGAGCGCGACCAGAAGCGAGGGGCGCGGTTGACCGGCATATTCGCCTTGGAGGCGTTCGACCGCCTTTTCCTCCCGGCGGATTTCCCCGCGCGCCATTACCGGGGTCACGTTGACGGTGAGGCCGTAGTCGAGGAAGGGAAGGCCGGTCAGGTAGGTGACGATTCCTGGACGTGTCCGCTGCGGCCACCGCGCCAGCGCGAGCACCGCATGATGCAGACCGTCGAGAACAAAGCCGCCATCCGACTGCCCAACGCCTTCGCCATGCCACGCCGTTTCCTGGATCGTCAGGTCGGGCGGAAACGCCTCCGGGCCGTCGATCCGGCTCGCGAGTCCCGGGTTGAGGAACCGCCAAAGCAACCGGCAATGGTCCCGGTCGGCCATCGGCCGGATCGCGAGGTCGGAGCCGAAGATGCCGCGCGCGGTCCCCTCGAATTCCTCGAACTGCGTCTGCATCTGCTCCAGCACCTGCGTGTAGTGGGCACGCAGCCCGGAGCGCGTGCGCAGATTGCCGGCATACGCGGTGATCTCGATGGAGAGGAACAGCGCGAGCCTTTCGCGGCGCAGCTCGCGTGCCTGCATCCGCGTCCAATAGCGGGTAAACCGTTCGTTACGGACCTGCCGGATGGCGGGATCGTCCACGGCGTGCGTTGCGTCCCGGTAGCGGAGCAGTTCACTATGATAGTCGGCATCACAAGACCACTGGAATTGCAGCCGTCGCCCCGGCGTCGCGAGCGCGAGCAGCGCCCGCACCTGGTCTTGAAAGGCGTTGAGCCGGGCGATGCTCGCTCCCCTCTGGTCGGCGGTTTCGAGCCAGAAGCCTTTGACGACGATGGCACCGCGCTCGGGCGAGCCATACACCAGCATGTCGCCGGCCCGGATGCCGTTGGGAGCGCGGTCATGCGGCTTCATGCGAGGCCCTCCTGTTCGTGAGGAACCCGCGTGAAGTCGCGCCCCCGCATCAGCTCGTCGATCCGGTCCCGGTCGTAGCCGGACGGCTTGCCGTGCCGCAGCAGGAACACCCACGCAGCTACAGCCGCGAGCGGCAGCGCACCTGCTGTTCCCGCAAAGACCCAGCTTGTCCGCAGGCCGAGGCCCAGCAAGCCGGTCAAGCCGATGGCAACGACCAATGCGATCACGAGCGGCAGATACAGGTCGCCCTCCAGTCCGAAAGCGCGCCCGGCAGAATCGTCCGCCGCATTGGTGTCAGTGTAGCGCAGTTCCATCGTTAGAAGCGCGGGGTCAAGATCGCGTCGTTGAGCCCGAAGATGGAGAACAACACCGCCATGATGGCGGCGGCGGCGGCGATGATGATGCCGCCGATGATCCCGCTCTTGCCCTCGCTATCACCCTTGCTGATGGCGTTTGCGCCCGCCCAAATTTTCAGAACGCCCCACAGGAATCCCAACATGAACAAGATAAGTAGGGCAGTGCCGAAATTCTCCCGGAGTTGCTGGATTTGCGCGAACATCGCCCGCCCCACCGTCGCGGAGAGCTGACTGGCGGTCGGTTTGACGATGAATCCATTGAACATACTGGCATACTGGCATACCAAATAGGGCTTGGCAAGTGCTAAGTATGCCAGTATGCCGTTTACCTATGGAACCCTATGCCGACAAACGGGTGAGCTTCACTTTCTACGAAGAGGATATGAAGGCGTTGCGCCGCCTGCGCACGGCGCTGAACGATCTCGGAGCGGATGTAGAGTTGACGGACGCTGTTCGCCTCCTGGTTTTTGCTCTCAGTGAGGCAGAATTGTTCGCCCATGCGGCGCTCGCATTGGAGCGCAAGGCCAGAGGCCAGGAGGCTCCGAGCGGCACCGTCGAGACTCGGTTTACGGTCAGGATACCCGAGGACTTGGTTGATAAGCTGGGTCGTGTGCGGAGCGACCTTTTCCGCAAGGACCTCGACGCAGAGCGCACTCTCATCGTCCGTGCGGCGCTCCACGCTACGCACGACGTGAAGGCGCTCGTGAAAGCCCTGCCCAAATTGGAGAAAACTTATCCCGACAAGCGTTCGCTTAGAGGCCAGCGCCGTGGCTGAATTGGCTAACCGCATCGCGCATTTGCGGGGTCTTGAGGCCCATCTTCGCGCCCATATCCGCGGTCAGGATCACCTGTTGCCGCGAGTAGCGGCCAGCTTTTCACGCGGCGCTTTGCAACTCGCCTCCCCCGAGCGCCCGCGCGGCTCCTCCCTTTTCGTCGGCCCGACTGGCACTGGCAAAACCGAGACCTTCACGCTCGCGACCGATTATGTTTTCGGCCCCGGGCATCTGATTTCATTCGATATGTCGGAGTATCAGGATCGCTCCGCCGTTAACAAGCTGCTCGGTGAAGACCGCAATGACCCCGGCTTGCTCGGGCGGGCGCTGCTCTCCGTTTTCGAAGGCGGCGTGTTGTTCGATGAGCTGGAGAAAGCGCACTCCTTGATTCTCGATCTCTTCCTGCAAATCCTCTGGCACGGCAGGATCACCGTCGCGACGGGCCAGACGTTTCGGTTTGGGAAGTATTTCGTCGGGTTCACCTCAAACATCGGCAGCACGGACGCTATGCGGATGGAGCACTCGAAGTTTGCGAGCGTGGAGCAGGCCGTGCTCCGTTCCGTTGAACGCACACTCCGGCCTGAGTTGGTCGGCCGTATTGACGAAAAGCTCGTGTTTGCCCGGCTCACGCCCGACGTGCAGCGCGAGCTTTGCGCGTTGGAAGTGCAGAAGGAAACCAACCGGCTACGCGGCCTAGGCTACGATCTGGTGGTCTCTCGCGAGGCGATGGAGTTTCTCGTCCGTGAGGGATTCCACCCGCAGCTCGGCGCACGGCCGCTGCGGAAGACGGTGGAGCGACAGTTACAGGATGCGGTGGTGCGGGAATTGTTTCGGAGTGGAACAGGCAGCGGCCGCATTATGCTCGACGCAGGCTCGTCCTGCCTGCGGGTCGAAGCGAACTAAAGCATTCGGCCTACGCCCGATTTCAGGTTGCGAGTTACTACGTTGGCTTTGAGGAACCGAGACATCCCGGGTCTTTCAACGTGAACTAGTTCCGGAAGGGGCTGGCAGATTCCGACTACCAGATCAACGGCCGAGGGCGGCTTCCCGCGATTCCAAGGAACGCAAACTAACTTGACGCGGATGCTTTAGGAGTCATGTAAGGATAACTCCGTGTTTCGCACATTCAAAAGCTTCTGCCTGCTCTTCGCCATCCTTTGGGTGCCGATAACGCAGCATTGTCTGCTGGAGGCTGCTGACGGAAGCGTGATGCAGTGCGACCATGCCGCCAACGCATCTTGCGGGCACGATGGATGTGAGATTGTTGAAGGGGGCGGCTATAAGACCAATAGCGGAACGGTCAAGTTACCCCCGCCGTCATTGCTGGCTTTTGCTTGGCTGGATTGGATAGCCAATGCTCAGGAAATTGAGTTAAGGGGCGCTACAATTGCCGACGAAGAACTGTCGCGGCCGTTGAATTGGGTTCCGTCTTGGCAGTTTGTGCGCCGCGCCGCGCCTCCTGCGAGGGCGCCCTCGCTCCTTGGTTGATTAGTCCCTGCGCGGACTAGTCGGCCTGTATTCATCCGTTTGATCCCGCTGGGGACGCCTGCGCGCGTCCGAATTTTCGCGGGTCCACGTCCCTCTCTCCCTCTGTGTTTACGTGTCTGCATGAAACCATTTTCCTTATCCACTTCTCTTGTTTTTCGCCCTGTTCTTGGGCTTTTCTCCATCGCCCTTACCGGGGTCGCACACGGTCAGGCTGCCGAGGCTATTTCGCTGACCGCGCTTGTCGGCGAGATCGTCTCGAACAATCCCGAACGCAAATTTTACGAAGAAGAAATTGCGGCGGCCAAAGCGGGCGCTCGTCTCGCTTCACGTCTCAACGATCCGGAACTCTCCCTCGATCTCGGGCAGAAGCGGCTCAGAGATTCGACGGGAGCCAAGATCGGCGATGGCACCGTGTGGTCGGTGTCACTCACGCAAACGTTCGAGTGGCCCGGCCGGCTCTCGCTGCGCAAGGCCATTGCCAACCGACAGGTCGAGCTGGCTGAATTCGGCGTCGCGCGTTTCGAGAACGCTCTAACCGCCCGCGCTCGCACGCTTGCTTTTGGACTCTATGCCGCAAATGCCAAGGCTGCTGCGATCCGCGAAGTCTCGGACCGTTTCTCCTCATTGAAGGAGACCTTTCTCGCGCGCGACCCCGCCGGCATCACGCCACTGCTCGAAACGCGGGTGATCGAGGCCAGTGAACTGGCTCTCCAGCGTCGCGCGACAGAGGCGGAACTTGCCGTCCAGGCCGCGCTGATCGAACTCAACCAACTCCGCGGTGCGGCGGTCGATGCGCCGTTGCGTGTGGCAGCCCCGGCCCTGACCTTCAACGCGGTGCCTCCAACCGCCGAGCTGTTGGCCACGGCGCGGGAGAAGAATTTCGACTATCGGATGCGTTTGGTGGAGTTGGAGCAGCAAGGTTTCGCGGTGAGCCTTGCGCGCAACGAGCGTTATCCGGGAATTAGTGTCGGTCCTTATCTCTCGCGCGATAACGTCGGCGACCGCGAAACCATCGTAGGTCTCGGTCTGAGTGTGCCCCTGCCGGTCACGGGCCGCGCGGGTGCGGCGGTCGAGGTCGCCAACGCCCGTCGCCGCCAAGCGGAGGCCGTCGTTCTTGTGGCGTTACGCGAACTCGACCGCGAGGTCGTTACATCCGCGCAAGCCTTCGCGACCAAACTCACCGAGTCTGGCCGCTGGGCACCCGACGCCGTGCAGAAGTTCCGTGAAGCGGCCGAACTCGCGGACCGTCACTATCGCACGGGCGCCGTGCCCATCGCAACGTATGTAGAGTTACAGAACAGTTATCTCGATGCGGTCGAAGCTCTGCTCGACACACAAGGTGACGTTCTCGCGGCCGGATTGAAGCTACAGCAACTCACCGGACTCGACCTCAACCCTGTCGAGTTGAAGCCATGAAATCGCATCCTT
>CAYYVB010000090.1:0-10055 GCA_964475035.1 uncultured Opitutaceae bacterium
AGCTCGGTGCCGCCAATCTGCGCCGCGGCGTCGCGGTCGAGGTGCTTGGCGGACAACTTGCCGCCCCGCAGGCTCGGGTGGTTCTTCATCAACGTGTGGACGTCGTCGATGACCTGGTTGACCGACACCTCGGGGGCCTGCGCGCTGCGCTTGTTCACGAAGCGCAGGTAGCGGCGCGTGATGGCGGCGCAGGTGTTGACCTGCTTGGCGAGGAGGTTGACGTCCTCGCGCACGTTCTGGAGGTCGGCGCCGTAGAGTGAGCCGACGCTTTCGAGCTTGTGGCGGAGGAGTTCGACGTAACCCGTGATGACCGTGAGCGGGTTGTTGATGTCGTGCAGCGCGCCCGCGTAGATCTCGGTCGTCGTGCGCGACATCTCCTCTTTGACCGACGCGTCGTTGAGTTGCTCGGTGAGGGCCTGCAATCGCTCCGAAGTCGACGAGACGGTCTCGGAGATGCGGCGGAGGTGGAGCGCGCGCGTGATGGCCTCGCGGATGGTGGAAAGGTCGAAGGGCTTGCTGAGATAATCGCAGGCGCCGAGGCGGAGCGCCTGGCGGGCGGTCTCGATCGTCTCGTAGGCCGTGAGCATGATGACCTCGATGTGCGGGTCGATGGCCTTGAGGCCGCGGAGCACGTCGATGCCGGATTTGCCGGCCATGCGGATGTCGAGGATCGCGAGGTGGACGGGATGGTGGCGCGCGAACTCGAGGGCCTTGTCGCCGTTGTCGACAGCTTGGACGTTGAAGTCCTGTTTGAACACCATGCGCAGCGAGTGGCGCGGGCCCTCTTCGTCGTCGACGATGAGGAGCGTGGGCAAGGTGACGCCGGTGCTGGGCGCAGGGACGAGGGCGGTGGTCATGGGACGCGAAGCGGGCGGCGAAGCGCGGCGCGAGCAGGAGCGGGAACGGCTGCTGCTGAGTTGGCCGGTGAAGAGAAAGTGACCGCGGCGCTGATGGCGGAAGATTTTCTCCGCGGTCCGGGGAGGCAAGCGCGAACTCGGTGCGGCGACATGGGTCAACCGAGTTGCGATTGCACCCACGCGCGGGCGGCGGCGTGGTCGCGGACGGTCCAGCCGCGGCTCGCCGCGAGGCGCGTCGCGGCGGCGTCGAAGTTCACGGTCAGCGCCCGCAACGCCGCGGCGAGGGCCGCGCGCTCAGGCGCGCTGGCGAGGGCGGTCTCGTTCCGCCGCTCCGGCGCCAGCCAGGTTTCGGCCCGCCGGGCCTCGGGGCGGGCGCGCGCGCCGGCGGCGCGGGCTTCCTCCTCGAGGAGGGCCCAGAAATGCTCGGCGAGCGTGCGGTGGAGTTCGCGTTGGGCGGCGCGGTATTCGCCGCGGAGGGTCTTCTTCGCGGTCCACACGGCGGCGGCCCAGAAGGCGGCGACGCGGGCGTGGAAATCCTCCTCGCGCAACGGCGGCCACGGCACGGCGGCGCCGAGGCGCGCATAGCGGCGCTCCCAAGCGGCGCCGCCCTTGAGCACGCGCCAGCCGGGACAGGCGACGATGCGCAGGTCGCGCACACCGGCGCGCAGCGGCGCGGGCCAGAGCGCCGAAAGGCCGGGGAAACGCAGCGCTGCGAACGCGATCCGCAGTCGCGCGGCCGGGAGCAGCACGAAATCCATCTCCACTGCGTCCGGACCGATGAGCGTGACTTTGTCCGCGCCGCCGAAGACCGGTTGCACGGCGAAGACCCAGGCCTCGCCGAGCCCAGCGAACGCAGCGGCGTGCCGGTAAGCGCCGGGTTGCGACGTGATGAGCTGAAAATCGTAGTCCGACCACGCATCGGCCTCGGCGCCCGGTTGCACACGCGAACCAATCTGCACGAGCGCGACAAGGTCCGGCCGGGTGGTGGCCCAAGCGGCAAGGCGCGAAATCACGTCGTCCGCGCTCATGTCGCGCTCAGAGTGTGAGGCTCGTGCGGTCGGCACTCTCACCGACGATGCGGCGGTTCGGCGTCAGCACGGGGAAGGGGTGCGAGGTGCCGGAGGCGCCCGCGCGGAGCGAGATCTGCACCTCGGAGCCGGTGAGGCCCTGGCCGCCTTGGAGGACGCCGTTGTGCCAGCGGATGATCTCGCGGGCGAGGAAGACGCCGAGCACGGGGTGCGCGGGCATCGGACCCTTGCTCGTCTCGACAAAGCCCTCGAGGTAGAGGTTGCGGCCGGAGAGGACGACAAGGCCGGTCTCGCTCTCGCCTTCGCCGCGGCGTTTCACCTCGATCGAGATCGGGCCGTCCTCGACGCTGCGATTGCGGAAGATGGCGTCGAGGATCGCCTGGAGGGCGAAGCGCAGCATCGGTTCGTTGCCGACGATGACGGGCGGGACCTCGTTCGGTTTCACCTGGAAAATGCCGTGTAGTTGGAGCGTGCGCGCGAGTTCGCCGAGGTCGATGCGCCCCGTGCCGCCGGACATGAATTCCTGCATCAGGTGCAGCACACGGGTGAGTTCCTTCAACTTGCCGACATCGCGGTCCAGCTGGGCGGTGAAGTCCGCGAGCAATTCCGGCGACGCACCCTGATGTTGCGCGAGTTGGAGGAAGGTTGTGAGCGTGACAACGGGGCTGCCGAGCTCGTGCGAGAGGGTGAGACCCATCTCGCGGCAGAGCTTGAGACGTTCACGTTCGGCGACGGCGGCGCGGTGCGCGAGTTCGGGGGTGGCATCCTCCCACTGAGCCCAGACACCGCCGGTCTCCGGCACAGGGCCGGCCTCGGCGCGGAAACGGATGGTCGGGCTCGGGTCGAGCCGCGCGGGGCGCCCGGTGCGGAGCACTTCGCCGGCGAGCGCGCGAATCTCGGGCGGGAGCATGGGATCGGACGGCGCATCGGCGCCGAGCAGGCGGGCACCGGAAAGATAGCGGGCGCGAAGTTTTTCCTGCTGCGCCGTGGCGGCAAGGGCCTGGAGGCGGCTGGCTTTTTCGAGGCAGCGCTCGAGCAGGCGGCCGAGTTCAAGGGCGCGGGAGCGGTCGGCGGCGTTGTAGGCGCGGCCGTCCGCGCGCGGGCCATAGGCGGCCCAGCCGGCGAGACGGCCGGATTCGAAGAGCGGCACGATGAGGCGTGCGCTCCATGACTGCATCTGCTGGCGGATGTGGCTCTCCGTGGCGGCGTCGGCGTTGCCGACCCAGTCGTCGAGGTCGATCGCGCAGGGAAATTCCTCCATGTATTGCGCGAGCGGGCTGGCGGCGGGGCAGGTCCAGCCGAAGCGGTCGGAGCGGAACGTGGTCTCGTGCTGGAGAAACAGCGCGACGCGCGAGGCCTGGAGCAGCGCCTGCGCGGCGCGGCGGAACTCCTCGAGCACGCGACCTCGGTCCTCGAGGTGCTCGATCGCGGCCTCCATGAAGCTGAGATCGTCGAGGGCGGTCGTGAGCGGTGTGGAGTCGCGGACGAGCGTGGCGGAAGCGCGGGTGCCACGGGCCTGGAGCGTCTGGATGATGGCGTTTTTCTCCGCCAGTTCGGAGGCGGTGGCGGCGATCTCGCGGAGTTGCGTGCGGCTCTCGTCGTAACTGAGGAAGAAGCGGCCCGCGCCGGCGAGTTTGGCCTGTTCGAAGGGGAGACTCTGTGGCTGGCCAATGACGACAACGACGACGTCGGGGTGCGCGGAGACGAGGCTGCGCGGATCGGCGATATCCTTCACCCACACACGCGCGCCGGCTTGGGCGAGTTCGCGCCGGAGGGCGTCCTGAGTCGTCGGGGCCACCGCCGGCTGGGGCAATTGGGTGCTCCAGTCGGCAAATAATTTTGCGTCGGTGGTGGTGAGGATCAGGAGGGCGGGCATGGAAAGGTCAGACGGAAAGTGGCGCCGGGGCGGCCCGTCTCCACCAACGCGATACTTCCTTTATGGACGCGCATAATGTTGGCGCTCAACGCGAGGCCAAGCCCGAAACCGTTGACTTTGCCGGAACTGAAGGGGCGGAAAAGACGCTCGCGCTGCTTAAGTGGCACCCCCGGGCCGTTGTCCGAGATTTCCAAGTTGAGTTCGCGGCTCGTGAGCGTGGTCCGGACGTAGACGCGGCGTTCGCCGGTTATTTCGCCGAGGGCCTGGAGGGCGTTCACGAGGAGGTTGATGACGACCTGGCTGAGGCTGCCGCTGTCAGCCTGGATGGGTCGCTCGTCGGGTGTGAGGTCGAGTTCGAGCGTGGTGCGACCCTCCGCAAACTTGGGTTTCAGCAGCGCGGCGCAGTCGAGGACGATTTCGTTGAGCCGCACGGCGCGCATGACCGGCTGTCGCGGGGTGGAGAGCTTGAGCAACTGTTCCGTCAGGCCCTCGATGCGGCCGACTTCCTTCTGGAGGAGTTTGGAGAACTCGTCGCGGAACTCCGGGTCGTTGTGCCGCTCGGGCAGAAGCTGCGCGAAGGTCTTGAGGGCGACGAGCGGGTTGCGGATCTCGTGCGCGAGGCTGGCGCCGAGGAGGCCGGCGGTGGCGACTTGCTCGGTTTCGCGGGCGCGCTTGGTCAGCTGGACACGGGAGAGGGCGACTTCCATCAGCTCCGACCATTCCATCAGGTTTTGGATCTCTGGATAAAGGAACGGCATCTCGTCTTCGCGTTGCCCGAGGCCGATGGCGATCGGCGTCGCGCCGCGCGCCTGCGGGCTGAGGACGAGCACGGAAAATTTCTGCGCCGCCATGTAGCGGTCGAGTTCGTCGACGGCCGGGGTAAGACGGCGGCGACCGAGGCTCTCCGGGGTGGCCCAGCGCTCATTTTGCAGCAAGGTCAACCCCGGGCCGTCCGCCGCCAGCGACCAAGGATTGTGCGAGCCGCCGCTGCCGGGTGCGGTGATGCTCACTTTCTGCACGCGGCCCCACTCGCGCAGGATGCTGCCGTAGCGCTCGATCAGGGCGTCGGGATCGACCTCGTCGCGACCCGCGCTGAGGATGGCGGCGCGCACCGCCTCGGCGGCTTCCACGCCGCGCGTGAAACCGGTCGTGCGCGTGAGCCGCTCGATAAAGAACACGAACGCGACGCAGGCCGTCACGCCGAGGAGCATCGCCAGACCCGCGGGCAGATGCGGGGCCACGTGACTCAACCAGAGCGACAGCAGCACGCTCGCAGTGCCAAGCACCACGAAGCGCCGCAACACCACGAGGAAGAGGCGGCGGGCGTCGAAGACCTTCTGGTTGGTGATGCCCCAAGCCGTGAGGCCGTAGAAGGAGAGGACCGCCAGCGGGGCGAAGCCGCGCACGCCGTGCAGTCCGAGCATCGGCGCCACCATGGTCAGGACCAAGCCCACCAGACCGGAAATTGATCCACCGATGAGGAAGATACGGATTTCGACGAGTTGGATGCCCTTCTGTCGCCGCGCTTCACGGACGCCCAAGACGACGAGCGAGAAATAATTGGCCAGCAAACCCACGTTGTAGACCACCGCACCACCGCCCCAGAGCCGGGTGTCGCGCGTGGACTCGGTGGGGATAAACCAGTTCGAGGCGGCGATGGCCGCTAGAATCATGCTGCTGCCGAACCAAAATTTTCCCCGCGAGAAAAGTTCGGCCCATTTGCTGTCCGGCGAAATGATGCAATTCGCCAACCACCAAATGACCCACGGGAAAAATGCGCCGACCGCCGACGTCGCCTTGATCCACGGCACAGGATTTTCCCGGCCGATACTGTTGATCGCCCACAACAGGCACACCCACACCGCCACAAACACCGAGGCCAAGGCGAAGCCTTGGTTGATCATGCGGCGCGGATTCGACCAGAAGACACTGACGCCGACGCCGATCGCGACGAAAAGGGTGATCGATTCGACGTTCATACTGCCTCCATCACGAGCGTCGCATTGCTGCCGGAAAGACCGTGCGCATTCACGATGGCGACGCGCGGCTGCAGGTGTCGCGCGAGGTTCGAGAGATTGAGCGGGCAGTCCGGATCGGGCGTCTCCCAGTTCACGGTCGGTGGCACGATGCCGCTGCGGAAAGTCAGCGCCACGCTCGCGGCTTGGATCGCGCCTGCCGCCCCCAGCGGATTACCGATGGCACCCTTGAGCGAGACCGTAGCGATCTCCGGCAGCCGCGCGCCAAACATGCGCGCCAGACACTGCGCCTCGACACGATCGATGTGCTCATGGCCCGGGCCCCAGGCGTTGATGAAATCGACTTCGTCGGCGGAGCGGCGCGCGTTGGCCAGCGCCATGCGCATGGTTTCCATCAGGCCGCTGCCGGCGACCTCCGTCGTGTCATTGGCGTAGGCGTAGCCCGAAACCCAAGCATAACCGGGCCGCGGACTGTTCTCGGATTCAAGGATGACCACGGCGGCGCCTTCGCCGATCACGCCGGTGCTGCGCCAGAGGTCGAAAGGCCGGCACATCACAGACGGTTCGTTGCTGTTGGAAGGCGAGAGTCGCGTCATGCCGAGCTCAAGCATCGGCTGATAGAGGACGGGCGCCTCCGTGCCCGAGCAAATCGCGATGTCCGCCTGGCCCGAGGCGATCATGTCCGCGCCGTGGCCGATGGCGTCGATACCGGAGCAACACGCGGTCTGCAGTGCGATGATGCGCGAGGGCACGTCGAGCCAGTCTGCGATGTGTCCCGGCACGGAGATCGGCGGCGCCTCGAAGACGACGCTCGGGTTCGCGTAGCGCGGGCCTTTCGTCGCGACACCGTGAAAGGTTTTGTAGAACAGCTCGATGTCCATCAGCGATGAGCCGTTGAGGATGACCGGATTACGTCCGCGCAAGTCCGCGGGCTTCAGGCCGGCGTCCTCCATCGCTAGCGCCACGCCCGCGAGCGCGAACTGCGTGTGCCGCGGCAGGCGCTTGTAGTTGATGTCGGTCTGCATCCACTGCGTCAGCTTGAAGTCTGGCACCTCTGCCGCGATGAAGTCGCCCTTCTCCTGTAATTTTGTGACGCGCCGCACGCGGCTCACGGATTCGTTGATGCCGCGGAAGAATCCTTCGCGGCCGATGCCTGCCGGGGTGACCGGACCAATGCCCGTGATCTTGACGCGTCTTCTCATGGGGATTCGTAGCGGCCCGGCGCGAGGAGGCCGCGTGGATCGAGCGCCTGCTTGATCGCCCGGTGCAGCGGCCCGCCTTGCGGTCCGGGCACGTCGATGCCGAGGCGATACGGAGGGTAGCCCGCGGCAAGCAACGCCGCAGCGATCGTCCGCTCCGCGCGCTTGGCATCCGCCTCGCGGCCGGGTGCGATATGCAGCGTGTAAACCGTGATGAGGCCGTGGGCATCGAGCACGATGGAGGTGCACGCGGCGTCGGGCCAGGTCGCGCGCACCATGGCCGCAACGCGGTCGGCATGTTCCGGCGCGAGTGCGCTGACGGCGTTGCCATAGATTGCGCCCTCTGCCGCCCGGTCCGGATCGCGCCCGCCCGGCGGCAGCGCAAGCGCCTGCAATCCCGTGTCCGACGGCACGCTCCACGTCAGGCCGAACAAAGGGAGGAATGCGGCGAGCCGATCGGCTTGGTTTTTCAACCCCACGAGCCGCGCGAATTTCTCCAGCCGCGCCGCGCCGCGCGCATCGAAGCGCCGGGCGGCCGCTCCCGCCGGGAGTGCGGCCCGCAACTCGCGCCAACTCGCGTCCACGATGCGCCGGCGTCCGTGCAGCGCCGTGAGTGCGATGTGGTCGCCGCTCTCGGGGAACACCGCTGCAATCTCGGACGCCGCGACCGCCCGCCCGCGCACCTCCGCGAGCCGGCTGGCGGCGAGCCGCGTGGAGCGGCCGGGTTCGCCGATATGTGTCGGCAAGGTGAGAATCTTATCCGCGTAACAGCGGCGCAGCGTTTCGATCAGCGCCGCCAGCGAGCCGGTGATGACGACAGCCTGTTCCAGCTCTTGGCGCACTTGCAGACGCACACGGGCCGCGAGCACGATGCCGTAGTTGGATTGCAGAAACAGCCGGTCGTGGGCCGGTCCGGCGGCTTGGGCGCGCGCCGGATGAAACCACGTCGGATCGGGCCGGGTCACGGTGCCGTCGGCCAGCATGACCTCGAGGCCGAACACCATGGCGTCCATGGCCCCGAGGTAACCAATGCCCCGTTCAAGCGCGCAGCCAAGGATGCTGGTCTGCGTGCCGGCGCCAGTGATGTTGATCGCCAGGTCCGGGGCGTGCTGCACGAGCCAGTCGTGCAGCTGCCCCTGCGTCACGCCGGGCTGGATGCGCACGGAGAGTGTCGCGCGATCGAGCGGCCCGATCTCGCGCCAGCCGCTCAGGTCGATGATCGCCGTGCCGTCGCGCGGCGGCAGCGAGGAGCCGTAGCCCCAGTTGCGTCCCGTGCTGATCGCCTGCACGGGCTGGTTGATCGCCGCGGCCTCGGCGAGCAAGGCGCGCAGCTCCGTCTCATCCTTCGGCACCCGCCGCCAAGGCACTTGGCGGCGGCTGCGGCAAAGCGTCTGATTTTGCGCTGCCTCCTCTTTCGCACCGGCGACTCCTCCGGCCCAGTCCCCCGCGGGGGATGCTGGCGAAGCGTTGGTCCGGCCGTGCGGATCGAGTTTCTGCATTCTGGGCGTCTCGCGGGGGAATTACTGAAATCAAGTCCTAGCTGGGCAAGGACTAAGTGGGTGAGTCACTCAGCGCTGTATGGCGAATGCGGCCTTGAGCCGTTGTTGCGCTAGCTTTTGCTCCAACTTCCAGGTCGCCCAGTCCTTCATGCCCGAGCGCTGCCATTGCTGGTCGTCGATCCAGTGGGCCTTGTAGAGCGCGTAGAGCATCCGGTGGGATTGGAATTGTTGCGCGAGGGCTCGTTTCAAAGCGAGGTAGTCGGTTCGTAACCGGACATCCTCCCGCAGATGCCCGCGGAATCGCAGAATGTCTGAAAGGATGAAACTGTCGCTCGGATGGATCTGCGCTGCGTGTGTGCGGATCGGAGCCGGCCCCTTTTCGAGAAACACGCCGCCGCGCACGCCGACGTAGCGGTAGCCGACCCTGCCGAGCGCGGTGAGGGCCGGCCCCAACAGCGCGGAGAAATTTTCCGCGGGCAGCACCACAGCCAGATCGATGATCGGCTTCGCATCGAGCTGTTCGACGGCGGTGCTGCCGATATGGTGGACGGCCAGACAATCGTCACCAACCGCGAGACGGATGACCGTGGCCTCGTCCATTGCTGCCAGCGACCAGCGGTGGTCAGCCGCGCGCAAGGAAACGGCCGAGTTATGCACTCCGTTGGCCGGCGATCCGGAATCGCGCGACTCTGTCGTAGCGCCAACAGGCGAACTGGCGCGCAGCTCCTCGATCTGCCGCAACATGAGACGGTGCTGGCCGGCGAGCACCCAGCGGTCGAAGGCGTCCGGCGTTTCTTGCCGGAACAGGCGGAACTTCGCGAGCACAGTCGCTTCGATCGCTTGGTTGGCGAGGGCCAGGATCGTGAAGCGCAGCCGGCGGAGGGCGTTCATGCGTTACCGGCGAGCACAAGCCCGGCGCGGGTCCGGGTCAAGGTCGCGCCCGGCGCTAAGCTCAGGCGCGCTTCATCCCGCGCGAGAAGATCTCGCTGATGATGTCCTCAAGCGGCACGTCCTGGATGGTGATGTCGTCCACGGGGCCCTGCGCGAGGATCTGCGAGCAGACGGCGGTGACATGCTCGCTCGGGACGTGAAGCAGCATCTCGCCGTCGTCGCAGACCTTGCATTCGCCGTGCAGCGGCTTCCAGTCCGGCGGGAACGCGGCGGGCTCGCCGCTCAGTCCGGGGCGCGGCTTGAACTTGATGATACGCTGGCGCGCGCCCGCGCCGGCGATGCGGTCGAGATCGCCGTCGTAGATCTTCTTGCCGTGGTCGATCACGATGACGCGTTCGCAGAGCTGCGAGATGTCCGCCATGTAATGGCTCGTGAGCAGGATCGTTGTCTTGTGGCGGCGGTTGTAGTCACGGAGAAAGTCGCGGACGTTCTTCTGCGACACGACGTCGAGGCCGATGGTGGGCTCGTCGAGGAAGAGGACGCGCGGGCGGTGCAGGAGCGCGGCGATCAGCTCCATCTTCATGCGTTCGCCGAGTGAGAGTTCGCGCACCTGCACGTTGAGCTTGTGGCTGACATGCAGCAGCGCGACCAACTCGTCGAGCGCAGCCTGCCATGCCTTCGGCTCGAGGCCGTAGATGGCGCGCAGCAGGTGGAACGACTCCATCGCCG
>CAYYVB010000091.1:0-9963 GCA_964475035.1 uncultured Opitutaceae bacterium
GCGTGTCTGCAACCCGCGTCCGGAGGTCGCCATCGCGCCCGCCCAGGACGGGGCCGCCAGCAGGGCGAGCGCCACGGGCTCGAAGGCCAGCGACCAGCTGCCATGTTCCTTGGGCAGCACGAGGGCCCGGAAGGAGGAATCGCGCGCGGGATTTTCAGTCATAAGAGAAGCAAACAGGCCTTGGCAGCGGCCTGCAAGATGTGCGCAAGCAGGGTTCCGCAACCGATGCGTAGCCCATCCGGCACGGGTCCGTTAAGCTGGTTGTCCGCATGAAAAACTCCCTTCTTTCCGTCCTCACCTCCCGCATCCAACCCAACGCGATCGCCCCGGCCGAGCGCCGCGTCATCAAGCGCGACGGCACCTCCGTGCCGTGGGACCAGGAGCGCGTGGTGCGCGCGGTGGCGCTGGCCTTCCACGATGTCGCCAGCGGTGGCGCCGCCAACGCGCTGCGCGACGATCCCGCGGCCGACTACGGGGTGGGTCCGAATCTGATGGCGCGGGCACGGACCATCGCCGGGCGCGCCGCGCGCATGGTCGAGCTGATCTACCGCGCCGGCCGGCATCCGACGATCGAGCAGATCCAGGACGCGGTGGAGAAGGCCATCGCCGCCGAGGGTGAGTGGGAGGTCGCGCGCAGCTTCATCATCTACCGGGAGCGGCGCGCCGCGCACCGGCTGCAGCAGTATCCCGACAACGGGCTGAGCGACTACATCGCCTGCTCCAAATACGCCCGTTACCGCCCGGACCTCGGCCGGCGCGAGACCTTCGTCGAGGCCGTGCACCGCGTGCGCGAGATGCACCTCGTGCGCTTCCAGGACCGGCTGGCGGCGCGCCTCAGCCCGCCGGAGGACGATTCGCCCGCGCGGCCCGAGGACCGCCGGCTGCTCACCGAATGGCTGGCGGGCGGCACGCTGGCCGACGCCGTGCACCGCGCCTTCGGCGCCGTCGGCCAGAAGCGCGTGCTGCCCTCGATGCGCTCGCTGCAGTTCGGCGGCGACGCCATCCTCCGCAACCACGCGCGCCTCTTCAACTGCTCCTTCAGCCCCGTCGACCGGCTCGAGTTCTTCCGCGAGTATTTCTTCCTCCTCCTCGCGGGCACCGGCTGCGGCTTCAGCGTGCAGCGGCATCACGTCGAACGCCTGCCGGCCCTGCCCGTGCGTGGCGAGGAAATGGAGCTGCCGGTCGAGCATTACACGATCCCGGACACGATCGAGGGCTGGTCGGACGCACTGCATTTCCTCGTCCGCAGCCACGTCGAGCACTTCAAGGCCGAGTTCAACTTCTCGCAGATCCGCCCGCGCGGCGCGCAGCTCGTCACCGCCGGCGGCAAGGCGCCCGGCCACCTGCCGCTCAAGCAGGCGCTGATCGACGTCGAGGCCATCCTCACCGCCGCCAGCGGCCGCAAGCTGCGCCCGATCGAGGTCTACGACATCTGCATGTTCACCGCGCGCGCCGTGCTCAGCGGCGGCATCCGCCGCTCGGCGACGATCTGCCTCTTCTCGCCCGACGACGAGGAGATGATGTCCGCCAAGACCGGCAACTGGTTCGAGAAGAACCCGCAGCGCTCCGCCTCGAACAACTCCGCCGTGCTCGCGCGCTCCGGCACCGACGACACGCTCTTCCGCCGTCTCTTCTCCGCGCAGAAGGAATTCGGCGAGCCCGGTTTCTACTTCGCCGACCACCCCGACTACGGTTGCAACCCGTGTTGCGAGATCGGCCTGCACCCGGTCGTCGGCGGCGAACTCGACGACGAGGCCGAGGTCGCGAAACTCCGCGCGCTCGGCTACACCGGCTCGGTCGAGCCCGGCACGCGCCTCTCCGGCTGGCAGATGTGCAATCTCAGCACGATCAACGGCGCGGCGCTCCAGACCGTCGACGACTTCCTCGTCGCCTGCATCCACGCCGCCGTCATCGGCACGCTCCAAGCCGCCTACACCGACATCCCGTATCTCGGCCCGGTCACGCGCTACCTCAACGAGCGCGACGCCCTCCTCGGCGTCTCGATCTGCGGGTTCATGGACAACCCCGAGATCCTCTTCAACCCGGACGTCCTCGAGCGCGGCGCCCGCCTCTGCCGCGCGGCCAACCAGATCGTCGCGCGCGTCATCGGCATCCGCCCCGCGGCGCGCGTCACCTGCGTGAAGCCCGAGGGCACCGCCTCGCTCCTCCTCGGCGCCGCCAGCGGCATCCACCCGCACCACGCGCGGCACTATTTCCGCCGCGTGCAGGCGAACCGCCGCGATCCCGTCTACCGGCACTTCCACGCCGCCAACGCCCATATGACCGAGGCCTCGGTCTACCGCCCCGACACGGACGACGTGATCACCTTCCCCGTCGAGGCGCCCGCGCACGCCATCCTGCGCGCCGAGGTCGGCGCGGTGGACTTCCTGCGCTTCGTCCAACTCGTGCAGCAGCACTGGGTCCTCGCCGGCGAGGCGCCGCACACGCGCTCGGCCGGCTTGCATCACAACGTCTCCAACACCTGCACGGTCAAGCCGGAGGAGTGGGACGCCGTCGCCGACTTCATCTGGAAATACCGCGACAGCTTCACGGGCGTCGCGCTGCTCGGCGACGACGGCGACAAGCGCTACGCGCAGGCCCCGCGCGAGGAAGTCCGCACCGAGGACGACTTCGCGAAGTGGAACCGCCTGCGCTATGTGCCGGTGAACTACACGCAACTCGTCGAGAACGCCGACAACACCGCCCTGAAGGAAGTCGCCGCCTGCGCCGGCGGCACCTGCGAGCTGACGTGAGGAAAGTCAGTTTCACGTCGGAGGGCCCGTGGCCCCGCGGGCCGGGATCGTCTGACGTATTAGCCACGATGAGACACAATGAACAATCGCAGCGAGTGTCTTGCTGTAGGGCTGGACCTTAGTCCGGCCGCGAACGTGATGAATCCATCGAGGCCGGACCAAGGTCCGGCCCTACAGGTTGGAGAGGACCGATGCGCGTGAGCCTATAGGCGCAGAGGCAAGCGACCCGAAGCGGAGGATTTTTGCGCCTCTTCGTGGCCAAACTTTCCATCGTTCGGTCGAGGTCCCGTCAGACTGCCCCCTATGCAAACATCAACGCGAAGGACGTGGAGAAATGCGATGAGATACGCGCCGCCGCTCCGACCCATTGGTGTTCATATGTGTCCATCCGCGGTTCAAAAATTTCGGACAGTGTTGTTTCGCTGGAGAAGTGCAGGCAATGAAAAATCCGCGGTGGATCCGGAGCGCAGCTGACGACTCGAGATTCACGGCCTGCTCTTGGCGTGCCACGCGATCGCTTCCTTCGCGAACTTTAGATCAGCGTTAATTTTCTGCGCGATCCACGCATCGAGAGCCTGCAGCGCCCGCTCGTCGCCGGTCGCGCTCAACGCATTGCGCAATGTCTGAAATCGCGCCCGCGCCTGCTCGGTTAGCTGTCGCTCCTCAGTGGGATCGATCGGGGTTCCCTGGTAGATGCGTCGTCTGATTTGCTCCGTCGCCGAAGCAGTGTTGGCTGCGAGTTCGCGGATGCCGGCCTCGCTTTCGCCGAGTTCGACCTGCGCGTCGCGGAGACGCGCGACGATTTCATCGGCCCGGTGCAGTCCCGGGGCAATCTTTTCGTAGGCTCGCAACTGTTCAAATTTTTCGTCGCCAATCAATTGACGCATTTCCATCACCTCCCGCTCGCCAAGTTCTCCCCGGTTCGGTGCCTCCATTTCTTCGGCGAGCAAATCGAGCAATCGATCGCGCGTCTCGCCAACGATTCCAGCGTGGGAAAGGAATTCACCTAATCTCAGGGCGGCATCGATTCTGTGCCGAGCCAGCAATTTCTCCTTTGTGCCTGGAAAACGGGCATACAATTTTTCAGCTCTCTCACGGGAACGCTCCAAGGCCTGCTTGATGTCATTCGGATAGACTGGCTTCAGCTCAGGCTGACTCGGCGCGGTGCGAGGCGGGTTGGAGACTTCCTGAGAAATCTGATGTGGAGATTGCGAAGTAGCAGTAGGCTCGGTGCGTTCAGCGATACGCGGCGTGGTCGAAGCAGTTTTCTGGCTGCGCACAACAGCCAACACGACCACGGCCGCGAGAGCGGCGATCCAAAAGAAACGCATAGGCAAGTGAAGCTACTCCTGATGCTGGTTTGCCAACTCCATGCATGAGGCATAGGCTGCACTATTAAACTCTCTTTCCAACAACATCTCTATGGTCGAAATTTGCCCATCTCGGTATCGGTTCATCGTGCCGGATTCCATTGTGATATACATGCTGAGGCACTGGGCGGCCGTAACAGCGAATAAGGGTAAAGCTGTGCCAAGGAATGCCAGTAGGAAAAAGTTCTTAACTTTTGATTTATAAGAGCTGACTTGGGGATTTTTCATCTGTCTTTTTGTGGGGGTAAAGCAATCTGCCTTTTTCGATGATTGTCGCGCAGCATAGGAAAAACATGGCCTTAAATAGAGCGGCTGGAAGTGCAGTCAACCACGGAAGCGCCATACTCCCGTGAAAACATAGACACCTATCATTAATCTTTAGATGCCAAAGTAAAGTAGCGGCCCCGCAAAAAAATACGCCCAACGTGCGGAGCGCAAAAATTGCGGGCGCGCTAGCCCCGGTAATAATTGCCAGCGCCGCTACGCCGATTTCAATCCACGGAAGCAGTTTCGTTACGAGCGAAGGGAAGAGCCAGCTGGGCAATTGTTGCATGGCTGCTGCCCATTCCGGCCAATTTGCAATCTTTGAGACGCCGGCAGAAACTAATACGATTATCAAAGTAACAAGTATGATCCACTGGCAGCGACTAACAGGAGTATAGAAGGACGCGCTATTGCGAAGCACAGCTTATGTAGAGCAGATAAAATATTTTGGCACAAGCCATTTATAAGGGTAGGTGAAGCCCGAGGGCACCGCCTCGCTCCTCCTCGGCGCCGCCAGCGGCATCCACCCGCACCACGCGCGGCACTATTTCCGCCGCGTGCAGGCGAACCGCCGCGATCCCGTCTACCGGCACTTCCACGCCGCCAACGCCCATATGACCGAGGCCTCGGTCTACCGCCCCGACACGGACGACGTGATCACCTTCCCCGTCGAGGCGCCCGCGCACGCCATCTTGCGCGCCGAGGTCGGCGCGGTGGATTTCCTGCGCTTCGTGCAGCTCGTGCAGCAGCACTGGGTCCTCAACGGCGAAGCGCCGCTCACGCGCTCGGCGGGCCTGCATCACAACGTCTCCAACACCTGCACGGTGAAGCCGGAGGAGTGGGACGCCGTGGCCGACTTCATCTGGAAATACCGCGACAGCTTCACCGGCGTCGCGCTGCTCGGCGACGACGGCGACAAGCGCTACGCCCAGGCCCCGCGCGAGGAAGTCCGCACCGAGGATGACTTCGCGAAGTGGAACCGCCTGCGCTACGTGCCGGTGAACTACACGCAACTCGTCGAGAACGCCGACAACACCGCCCTGAAGGAAGTCGCCGCCTGCGCCGGCGGCACCTGCGAGCTGACGTAAGGCAGGCCGCTGGGTGTTGCGCGCGCGACACCTCCGGAGCGTGAACGCCGATCGCGTTCCCGCCGGTGGAACGCGTTGACCCCAACGCGTTCTCGTCCGGGCGAGTTGAGGTCAACGCGCTCCACCTGCTGACGCCCGACGTCTCCGAGGCTGGGATGGCCACAAAGAGGCACGAAGAGACACGAATAATCGCCGAGTGTGTGACTGATGATGATTTGTCGTCGCGATACGTTGGCGGGCAGGCTGCGTTGCGCGCTAACGCGCAACCTGCGTCCCCCAGTTGTTCTCAAAGCGAACCAAACTTCGCGCGCCTATGGCGCGATCGGGTGTTGCTCGAAGCACCGGGCTTTTGGCGCGTTTTGTGGCAATCCTCCGAGACCGACCCGCCTCACGCCTCGCCCAGGTTGCGCCGCAGCATCGTCACGAGCGTGTCGGGCGCGTGCACGGTGATGTTCTTCCCCGAGACGGAAATCAATTTCTGGTCCCGCAGGCGCGCGAGGGTGCGCGAGAGCGTTTCGCTGCTCGTGCCGAGTTCGGCGGCGAGCACACGCTTGGTGCCGGGGAGCTTGATCACGCCGTGCTTCGCCTCGCGGGCGTGTTTCACCAGCCAGTTCAGCATCCGCGTCTCGACGTCCTTCAGCGTCAGGTCGTCCAGCATGCCGACGAGCACGCGCAGGTGCGCGCTCATCGAGCCGAGCATGCGCAACGCGAGGTCGGGGCGCCGGCCGATGAGGTCGAGGATCGGCGCCTTCGGGATCAGCAGCACGGTGCTCGGCTCGACCGCGCGGGCGTTGGCCGGATAACCCGTGGGCGAGGCGAGCGAGGCCTCGGCGAGCGATTCGCCGGAGCGGAAGACGTGGATGACCTGCTCCTTGCCGGCGGCGTTGACGCGGTGGACGTTGATCGCGCCGCTCTGCACGAGGTAGCAGCCGCGCGACGGCTCGCCCTCGTGGAAGAGATACTCGTCCTTCGCCAGCGTCACCGTCTGCGTGAAGCCCGCGATCACCAGCAAGTCCTCCGCCGGCAGCCCGCTGAACAGCTGCGCGCAGCGCAGCGTGCCGATGAGGCCGGTCAACTTGAGGTCGGTCGGTCGGGGTGATGTCGTGGGCATCGGCCGCAGGTTAGCACGGGATTTTCACTCGCGGCCAACCCATTTCGCCGCGCCGCGCAATCCGCGGCCAGACCTGGTCAATCCATGCGCAGCGTCGCGCGCCCGGTTCGGGCAGGATAGAATCCATGCACGACAACTTCCTCCGCGCGCTCACCCAGCGGCGTGCCCAGATTTGCGACCGGTGGGAGGCGCTCCTCCGGGGCGAGCCCGTCGCCTCCCCGCTCGGTCATCCCGACACGCTCGTCTTCGGCATCCGCGACGCCGTCCGCGAGATCCTCGCGCACATGCGCACGCCGCCGGACGAGCCACCGCCTCCGCCCGCCGACTGCTCGTGCGGGCGCAACCCGCTCCAAGCCTTCTACCGCGCCGGGGAGCAGGCCCTGCTCGAGACGCTCGTGCTCGCGCAAGTCGAGCACCGCGATCTCACGCCTGCGCAACGCGACGCCTCCTTCGCCGAACTCCGCCGCGCGATCCACCATATCAAGCACCGCGAGATCGGCGCGATCGCCGCCGTCTGCCAGCTCGAGCCGAAAACCCCGCCGGGCGGGAAGTAAGCCCGCGCAGCCGTGGACAAAGCCAGGCCTCGTCACGTGCTGTAGGTTGCGCGCTTGCGCGCAACTGTGGCGCGCAAGCGCGCCACCTACCCACGGATCGCCGCCGTCACATTCGCTCGCGCTCCCTGCATGCTCGCTCGCGACGCCCGCCGCTCACTTCTGCTCCGCCGACGTGGCCTGGATGACGAGCAGTTCCATCTCGTCCAGCGCGCGCACGGCGTGCGGCGCCTTCGGTGGCAGGTGCAGCAACTCACCCGGACCGATCACGTGCGGCTTTTTGTCGACCATGAACTCGCAACGCCCGCTCATCACCTGCACGAGCACGCGTGCGCTGCTCGTGTGCTCCGACAGTTCCTGCCCGGGCGCGAACTTGAACAGCGTGGCGCGCAAGCCCGGCGCCGTGAGCAGCGCCTGGCTGATGATGCCGTGCGCAACGCGATCGGCGGGAATCTTCAGCATGCAGATGCCGGAAGCAGCGGGAGAGAGAAGGGCGGAGGACATGGTGGTGAGGACAAATTGCGTGACACAGGGCGGACGCTACTCCTTCCAGAAATTCACCGCCCACGCGCCGTCATGGCGGCGCTCCATCGTCGAATCGAAGCCCTCGCTCTTCAGCAGTTCGATAAGCGGGGCGGGGAGGAAGGGAGCGACCACCGTCAGCCCGTGGCCGGCCGTGAGAGCGTTGACGCGTTCGCGGATGAGCGGGAAAGGTTCGGTGCCCTCGGCGAGCAAGGGCCGGACATCGAGGGTCTTGAAAGTTTTCGGTTTCATACGGAGGGCGTGGAAGCGGGGAGAGGATAACGCAATTTGGGGCGGTCGGCCTTGATGCAAATCATGTCCAGCCCGGATGGCGAAAATTTTCCCGCTGTCTCACTCCACCTTGAAGCCCACGCCGGGCTCGTAGCTCACGACGAACAACCGGCCCGCCTCCGCGGCGATCTCGCCCGACCAGGTCTGGCGCGGCGCCGCCGGATCGGGATTGGTCGCGAGCGTCAGCGTGACGCGATGCCGGCCGGGCGCGAGTGGCCGGCGCAACTCACCGACGGAGGCGCCGTCGGATTTCAGGCCCTTGGGACGGAAAACATGTTCCTGCGCCACGCCATTGACCTCGACCGCGATGACCACGGGCGAGCGCTCGCGATTCGTGCGCATCGCCGCACGCATGTGCGCGGGCCGGTCGTCTTGGGCGGCGACCGTCGTCGCGTCGATCCAATCGCCGTAGGCGCGGAACGTCAGCACGAGCTCCGGCTGCGCCGCCGTCGGATGCCGGAACGGCGCGTCGCTCAACGCCAGCGTCACCGCGAGCACCACGGCCGTGACAGCGAGGCCGCCCAGCCATTGTTTCCACGATGCGGGCGTGGCGGTGTCATCCTCGGGGCGCTTCAACGCGAGCAGCGCCGTCGCCGCCTGCGTCAGCGCCTGCGGGCGCGTCGGGTCGTAGCGCAGGTGCGCGACCTTGCCCGCGTCGGCGCGGTGCGCGCGGAACTCCGGTTCGCGTTTCCCGGCGAGTCGCAGCGGCAGCCAGCGGTCGCCCTCGCGCGTGAACGGGTCGGCGTTGACCGTGCTGACGACGATGGCCGCGCGTGCGCCTTGGTTGACCATGCCCTCGAGCACCTTCGGTTCGACCCAGCCCGAGGCCGGCACCGGCCGCACCTCGTAGCCGGGCAGGCGCGCCCGCCAGAGCGCCGTGCGGAAATGATCCCACCCGCCGTCCGCCTGCGTGCAGACGAGCGCGACGGCGGGGGTGCGGCCCAGCTTCACCTCGGCGGCAACGAAATCCTTCAGTTCGCGCGACACCGCGCGTGCATCGAACCACGCCAATCCGATCGCCTGCGTGTCGCACGAGCCCGTGCAGATGCCGCAGCCGATGCAGCGGTCCGGGTCGACCTGCGCCTGCGACGGCCAGGGGCGTCCGTCCGTGCGCGGCACCATCGTGATCGCGCCGAACGGGCAATCCTGCGCGCATTGCGTGCACGAGAAACAGCGCGAGGTGTTGACCGTCGCCTGATAACTCGCGCGCTCGCGCCGCCGGCCCAGCCACCACGGCAGGCTCATCAGGCCGAGCAGCGTCAACCCGGCCGCGAGCCACACGCCGCCGCCCGAGAGCCGCGCGGAGATCGTCAGCGGCCAGAGATACCACCAATCCATCGTGAACGCCTGCGGCTTCAGCGCCATCGCCGCCGGCGCGGCGTTCGTCGCGGGCAGGATGAGCGCGGCGAGGAGCGTCGCACCGGTCAGCCAGAGCGTCACGCGCCGGTCCGGCAGCAGTTTCGTCCGGCTCAACCGCGCGAGGTGCAGGCACAACCCGCCCGCGATCACGAGCGGCAGCAGCATGTGCAGGAAGAAGACGACGAAGAACAGCAGCGACGGCACCGTGTGGTCCGCGGTGAAGAGCCGCCCCATCGGCTCGCCGAAGATCGGCAGCACGTCGACGGCCTTCATGCTGTCGAGCGCGAGCCATTGCGCGCGCACGTCCCACACGAGCCAGTAGCCGGTCCAGCCGATGAACCACACCAGCGCGATCAGCCCCACGCCGCTCGCCCACGCCAGCCAACGCGGCCCGGCGAACTTGCGGCCGACGAAGGTGCGCAGCGCGTGCAGCGCGATGAAGAGCATCGCAAGGTCCGACGCGTAGCGATGCACGCTGCGCACGATGCCGCCGGCGGAGCGTGGCCCGAGTTCGGCAAGCGAGCTCCACGCCTGGTGCACGCTCGGCGAATACCAGAGCAGCAGGAGCACGCCCGAAGCCGTCGCGAGCAGGAGCGCGGCGTTGGCCAGCGGCCCAAGCTGCGCGAGTGGGTTGAAGGCCCGCGGCAACGCGCG
>CAYYVB010000092.1:0-9869 GCA_964475035.1 uncultured Opitutaceae bacterium
TCTTCGACATCGTGTCGCTCTTCTCCGTGCCCGTGTTCTACACGTGGTATTGGGAGCGCCGCCTCGCCCGCGAGGCCGCCGCGGCAAATGCGGTGGCTGCGCCACCCGAACCCGCAAAGTAAAGTAGGGCCGGCTTCAGCCGGCCGGAAAAATTCGCGCCTGAAAACCACGGCCGCATCACGCATCGAACATCGCACGTCACGCTGTCGCAGGTGGTCCGCCGCGAATGCGTCCCTCGATACTTGTAACGTATTACGTTACAAAACGGGCGGGCGGGGGTTTCGTGTGGCCGGCTGAAGCCGGCTCTACTTGGTCGCGGCGGGGGCGGGGGTCGGGACCGGGGCCGCGGGGGCGGACGGGAGGCGGGTCTTGGCGAAGGTGATGATGGCCACGCCGGCGATGATGACGGCGGCGGCGGTGAAGATGCGCGGGCTCACCGTCTCGTCGAGGATCAGCCAGCCGAGGAACACGGCGACGATCGGGTTCACGTAGGTGTAGGTGTAGACGCGCGCGGGCGTGCTGTGCTTCATCAGCCACACGAAGGCCGTGAAGCCGACGAGCGAGCCGACGAGCGTGAGATAAACCCAGGCCCCGACCGAGCGCGCGGTGAAGGCCTCGGCGGTGAGCGTGCCGGGTTCGCCGGCGAGCAGGCTGGCGGCGAAGAGCCAGCCGCTGCCGGTGAGCATCTGGATCGCCGAAGCGGTGAACGGCTCCGCGGGCGCGGACGCATAACGGCCGTAGAGCGAACCCGCGCTCCACAATACGCACGCGGCGACCAGCGCACCGACCGTGAGCAGCGTGAGCCCGCCGGTGCCGTTGGCGACGTCGGGGCCGACGAGCAGCACGAGCCCGACGAAGCCGAGCGCGAGGCCGATCCAAGTCGGGAGATTGGGCCGGCTGCCGCGCCGGCCGGTGGGATCGGCGGCGTGCACGGCCCAGTCGAGCAGCACGACGACGACCGGACCGAAGGAAATGATGAGCGTGGCGATGCCGGAGGGCACGTATTGCTCGGCCCAGCAGACGAGGCCGTTGCCGCCGAGCATGAGGAAGCCGCCGACGATGGTGTTGTCGCGCCACTGTTTCGCCGTCGGACGGATGCGCTTGGTGAACCAGAGGAACGCGTAGAGCATGGCGCCCGCGACGGCGAAGCGCGCCGCGGCCATGAGGAACGGCGGCAGCGTTTCGACCGCGATGGCGATCGCGAGGTAGGTGGAGCCCCAGACGAGATAGATCGCGGCGAAGGCGGCGATCAACTGGCTGCGGGTGGCAAGGGGGGAAGCGGCGGACATGCGGAGAACAGTGAAGAGAGGGGCGCGGGCGGACGGATCAGCGGGCCGCACCGGCGTCGTTGCGCCAATGGTATTCCATGTAACGGGCGGTGGCGGCGGCCGTGTCGGCGCCGTGGAGGCGGGAGACGACGTGGAGCGAGACGTCGACGCCGGCGGAGATGCCGGCGGCGGTCAGAATCTTGCCGTTGTCGTGGAAACGCCGGTCGCCGTGCACGCGCGCGGCGGGGGCGAGGCGGGCGAGATCGGTGAGGTTTTCGTAGTGTGTCGTGACGTCGAGTCCCTCGAGCAGGCCGAGCTGCGCGAGCACGAGGGCGCCGGTGCAGACGGACATCACCAGTTCCGCGCCGGCGACCTGACGGCGCGTCCAGTCCAGCACCGCGGCATTCTGCAGCAGCGCGCGTGTGCCGTAACCGCCGGGCAGGATCAGCACGTCGGCGGCGGGCGCGGTGGCGAAAATGTGGTCGGCGACGACCTTCAGGCCGTTGCGCGCGACGACGGGCCGAGAGGTCTCGGCCACGGTGAAAACCTCGAAGCGCTGCTGTGACGACAGTTCATCGGTGACGGCGAAGATCTCGAAGGGGCCGGCGAAGTCGAGAACCTCGACGTCGTCGAAAAGCAGGATGGCGGTGCGGCGGCGCATGGGAAAAGTGATCAGGGCAGGAGGGAGGAGATGGAATGACGGGACGCTTCGCCTGAGCACGACGGCGAAAATCGGACACGGAAATGGTTTTGCGACCACTGCGTGCTTCACCCGGTCGGAGACCGGGCCGTCGGCTTCAGAGCTGTTGTTTCGCGAGGTCGCCGAGCGTCTTGAGTGCGGCGTCGATCTCCTCGGACCACGGCAGGCTGCAGCTCATGCGCAGGCAGTGGCGGTAGCGGTCCTTGACGGAGAAGAGCGAGCCGGGGGCGATGTTGATCTTGTGCTTCAGGGCGTCGCGGCGGAGGCGCAGCGTGTCGATCTTGAGCGGGAACTCGACCCAGATGAAGTTGCCGCCCTGCGGCCGGCTGTAGCGCGTGCCCTCGGGGAAGTGGCGCTGCATGCCTTGGAGGAACTGGTGCAGGTGCTGCGCGTAGGCGCGGCGGAGCGAGCGGAGGTGATGGTCGTAGCCGCCGTCGCGGAGAAACTCCGCGATGGTCTTCTGGAGGATGCGCGGCGTGCCCATCGTGTTGATGAACTTCAGGCGGCGGATCGCCTCGAGGTAGCGGCCGGGCGCGGTCCAGCCGACGTGGAAGCCGGGCGCGAGCGTCTTGCCGAAGGAGGAGCAGAGCATGACGCGGCCGTCGCGGTCCCAGGCCTTGAGCGGCTTGGGGCGGACGTCGCCGAAATGCGTGTCGCCGTAGCAGTCGTCCTCGATGATCGGCAGGTCGTGCTCGGCGAGGAGTTCGTAGAGGCGCTGCTTCTTCTCGTCCGGCATGAGCGAGCCGAGCGGGTTGTGGAAGTTCGGCATGAGCATGACGACCTTCACGTCGTTCTGGCCGAGCGCCTCCTTCAGCGCGTCGAAGCACATGCCTTGGCGCGAGCAGGTGGGAATCTCGAGGGCGCGGAGGTTGAGCGACGAGATGATCTCGAGAAAACCGAAGTAGGCGGGCGTCTCGATCGCGACGGTGTCGCCGGGCTTGGTGACGGCGCGGAGGCAGAGGTTGAGCGCCTCGGTGGCGCCGTCGGTGACGACGAGTTCGTCGTGGTTGATCGGCACGCCGGCCTGGAGGTAGCGGCGGGCGATCTCACGCGTCAGCGGTTCGTAGCCCCAGTTCATGCCGGCGCGGCCGATGAGCGTGGGATCGCGGCGGGCGACGGATCCGAGCATGCGCGCGAGCTTCTTGGTCGGGAAGAGCGAGTGGTGCGGACACGCCGAGCCGAAGGGCACGTAGTCGCTGTTGAGCGCGACCTCCATGACTTCGGCGGTCAGGTCGTTCACGCCGACGAAGGCCGGCTTGACCATGGGCTTGGCCATGCGCGGTTCCGGGGCGGCGCTCAGCGCACGCGGACGGACGTAGTAACCGGATTGCGGACGCGCCTCAAGGTAACCGCGGTTCTCCAGCACGGTGTAGGCCTGCAACACCGTGGCGATGGAGACATCCCGCTGGCGCGACATGACGCGCACCGACGGCACCCGGTGGCCGGGGCGGAGCGTGCCGTGCTCGATGAGGGTCTGGAGGGAATCGGCGAGCTCGGCGTAAAGGGGCCGGGCGGCGGCCTTCGCGGGCGAAAGCGGCTTGGGGGGCGTGACGGTCTGGATCATGGCGTGGACGAGGCGCGGGACTGTAGCGGACGCGGCGTCCGTTCAGTAGCCTCAGCCAGCACAGATTGTCACCAGCACAGTTTGTAAGAAACGATTCTGTGACCATGACAATTCTTCAGGCCCGACTAGAAAATCAGGCAACGAAAACGGCGGCCTCCAGAGGAAAGCCGCCGTCAAGAGAGTCCGCGTCGCGCGCGGGAGAGCGGGGGATGCGGGGAGGGCAAAATCGCCTCCTAGCCGTTCGGCCAGGGCGGCGGTTTCACGGCCATCAGAACGCCATCCGCAAAGACAGGGCGCCATAGACGCCCGCGCCGCCGTCGAGACGGAAGTCGCGGTCGAAGTAGTCGAATTTGCGATCTGTCACCGCACCGAAATCAAAGTTCACCGTGGCGTTTTTGCCGAGGTTCCAGTCGAGGCCGAACCCTGCGCGCACCTCGCGGAAATCGACGTAGGTGTTGGCGAGTCGCGCGACACCCGCGGTGGGGACGCCGAGGTTTTCCGTCACGCGAAAGCTGCCGCCGGCGAACGAGACGCCAGCGCGCACCGTCAGATTTTCCGCTGCGGACCACGCGAAGCCGGTCTGCGGGAAACCGAGGATGAAACGCCAGTTCTCGGCGAAGGCCCAGTTGACCCCGACGAAGGGCAGCACGGGGTTGTCGGAAAAAGGATTGGCGTTCACGCCGACGCTCCAAGTGAGCGCGGGGCTGGTTGTGTAATTGGCGAGGAGGAGCAGCGGGGCATTGAGGCTGTCGCTGTCGAGATCCTCGAAATCGCCGTAGAAGCCCGGGCGCAGTGAGGCAATCAGGCTCCACTGGTCGGAGAGGCGATGCCGCAGGCCGAGGTTGAGGGAAAATTCGTTGAGCGTCTCCGGCAGCGGCAGGCCGGCCGTCGCGTCGAGGCGGTGCAGGCGGTAGGCGACGCCGTAGGAGAAAAACGTGCGCTCGTTCCACGCCTGGCGGAACGTGGCGGAGACGCTGAAGTGAGCGACGCCGACCTCACCGCGGTCGACGCCTCCGAAGCCGATCGACTCACGCGAGGAGAAGGAGGTCTCGACGGTGGCCTCGTTGAGCGGGGTCACGCCAGCCGGCTGGGCGAGCGCGACGGCGGCGAGGAAGGGGAGGGGGAAAAGGGAACGGGGGAAGTTCATGCGCTGATGTTACGCCCCAGCACCGCCGCCGGTTGCACGCGACGCCAGCTCAAACCGCCAGGTCGCCGCGCAGGTAGAGCACGGCGCGGCCGGCGAGCTTCACGCGGTCGCCGGCCAAGGTGCAATGCAGGTCGCCGCCGCGGCTGGAAATTTGGCGCGCGTGGAATTCCGTCTTGCCCAGCCGCCCCGCCCAAAACGGTGTGAGGGCGCAATGCGCCGAGCCCGTCACCGGATCCTCGGGCACGCCGGCCTGCGGGGCGAAGAAGCGCGACACGAAGTCCGTGCCTTCGACGCCGGCCGCGGTGACGATCAGGCCGCGTCCGCCGAGCGCTGCGATGCGCGGCATATCCGGCTTCACGGCGCGGACGGCCGCGGCGTCAGGCAACACGGCTAAAAGGTCGAACCGTGAGCGGCCGAGCCAGGTGACGGTCGCGCCACCGATCGCCGCGGACACGCCGGCGCGCAGCGCGGCGTCGTGCTCCTCGTGCGGCGGCGTGGCGGGGAAATCCAGTTCGAGCGCGCCGTCGGCGCGCCGCGTGACCACGAGCGGCCCGCTGCGCGAATCGAAGGTGATGCGGTCGCCGGCTTGTCCGAGCTCGTGGAACACGACGAACGCGCTCGCGAGCGTCGCGTGGCCGCAGAGATCCACCTCAACTGTGGGCGTGAACCAGCGGAGGTGGAAGCGGTCCGCGCCGGTGCGCACGAAGAATGCGGTCTCGGCGAGGCCGTTCTCGAAGGCGATCTGGCGCATCAACTCGTCGGACGGCCAGGCATCGAGCGGCACGACGCCGGCGGGATTGCCGGTGAACGGTTGCGAGGCGAAGGCGTCGATCCAGAAGAGCTTCATCGGATTTTCGATTTTGGATTTTTGATTTTCGATTGGCCCCGACGGCACCGCGAACCGAAACGCGGTGTGCGGGTGCTTCGGAGTGAAAAGTGGATCGGCTGGCGGGGTCGAAAATCAAAAATCGAGAATCAAAAATCCACTCACGCATACCGCCGCAGCGCGTCGCCCGTGAGGCGGAACACGGTCCACTCGTCCATCGGCACGGCGCCAAGGCTGCGGTAGAAGTCGATCGCGGGCTGGTTCCAGTCGAGGACGGACCACTCCATGCGGCCGCAGCCGCGGGCATTGGCGATCTTCGCGAGGTGCAGCAGCAGCGCCTTGCCGAGGCCGCGGCCGCGCAGCTCCGGCTTGACGAACAGATCCTCGAGATAGAGCCCGGGCCGGCAGAGGAAGGTGGAAAAGTTGTAGAAATAGACGGCGAATCCGGCGGGCGCCCCGTCGGCGAAAGCGATCACGCAGTGCGCGGCGGGTGCGCCGCCGTCGGCCGGGAAGAAGGCCTGCGCGACGCGCTCCTCGGTGGCGACGACTTCGTGCGCGAGTTTCTCGTAGGCCGCGATGTCGCGGATGAATTGGAGGATGAGCGGCACGTCGGCGCGCGTGGCGGGGCGGATCTCGTTCGGCATGGCGCGAGGCAAACGCGTCGATGGGGCGGGGGCGAGTCTTTCGCGGCGCGCGGATGGCTTTGCGACTGGACAAGCCTCGATGGCGGGCATGGCATTGGGGCGCACAACCGTGCGCTGATTCCCCGCCGGCATGGTCATGAGGCCTTCCATCCTTTTGCTCGTCGCTTTGACCGGAGCCCTTTCGCTCCGGGCGCAGCCGGAGGGACCGGTGATCGTGCAGCTGCCCTACACGCACCAGTTTCAGTTCGCCGGGCTCTACGCCGCGAAGGAGAAGGGTTATTTCAAGGAGGAAGGGCTGCAGGTGGAGCTGCGCGAGATGCAACTCGGCATGCGGCCCGCGGACGAAGTCGTCGCCGGTCGCGCGCATTACGGCTTGGGGGCGGCGAGCGTGTTTGTCGACCGGATGAACGGTGCGCCCATCGTCGCCTTGGCGGCGATCTTCCAGCATTCGCCGTTCGGGTTGATGGTGGCGGCGGAATCGGGCATCGCCACGCCGCTCGACCTCGTGGGCCGGCGCATCGCGGTCAACCCGCACTCCCGCAACATCGAGCTCGCGGCGATGTTCCACCTCGAGGGCATCCAGCCCGATCAGTATCGCGCCGTGCCCGACGTGCCGCAGCACAACGAGCTTATCCACGGCGAGGCGGATACGGTCCTGATCTTCGTGACCGACACGCCGTTCGACGTCGAGCGAGCTGGATTTCGCTACAAGCTGATCCGTCCGGCGGATTACGGCGTGGATTTCTACGGGGACACTTTTTTCACCAGCACGACGGAGATAGAGCAGCATCCCGAGCGCGTGCAGGCGATGCGCCGCGCGCTCCTGCGCGGCTGGGAATACGCCCTCGAGCATCCGCAGGAGATGATCGACCTGATCCTGAAAAAATACGGCTCGCGTCATCCGCGGCTGACGCGCGAGCGCCTGAGCTTCGAGGCGGCCGAGACGCGCAAACTGGTCCATCCCGACATGGTGGCGATCGGACACATGAATCCGGGGCGCTGGCGCAAGCTCGCCGAGATCGTGGTCGCGCTCGGGCGCGCGCCCGACGTGCGGTTCGTCGAGGGCTGGGTCTGGCAGCCGCAGGAGGCGCGCGTGCCCGGTTGGGCGCGCTGGGTGGGCGTGTTCGCCGGCGTCGCGGTGCTGCTGACGTTGCTTGCGCTCTACGCCAATCAGCGCCTCACGCGTCTCGTCGACCAGCGCACCCGCGAGCTGCGCGAATCCGAGCAACGCCAGCGCGAGATCTTCGACCTCGCCCCGACGCCCATCGTGGTCGAGGACGTGCGCGCGATCGCCCAACGCCTGGCCGATCTCCGCCTCGCCGGCGTCACCGACCTGCGGGCGCACCTCGCGTCGCGGCCGGAGTTGGTCGAGGACCTTTTCCGCCTCAAGCACGTCGTCGCCGCCAACCGCCGCGCCTTGCAGACGGCCGGTTTCAGCACGGTCGAGGAAATGGAGCGACGTCTGCGCGAGATCATGACCCCGCAGGCGCTCACGGGTTTCGTCGAGGAATTGCTGGCCATCTGGGAGGAACGCGCGCAACTCGCTCTCGCCAAGGTCTACCGCCCGGTGAACGGCGGACGCGACATCCACATGCTCGTCAACTGGTCGGTCGAACGCGTCGGCGGCACGCCCGACTACCGCCGCGTGCAACTCGTCTTCACCGACATCTCCGAGATCAAGGCCGCCGAGCGTGCGCTCGAGGAGAGCGAGGAGCGCTACCGCAACCTCTTCGAGACGACGCCGAACCCGATGTATATCTTCGACGTCGAGACGCTGCGCGTCGTGATGGTCAACGCCGCCGCCGTGCAGCGCTATGGCTACACTCGAGAGGAGTTCGTGCGCATGACGGTGCTCGACCTGCGGCCGGCCGACGAGGCCGCACGCCTGCAGCGGTCGATGGATGATTACCGGCAAAGCCCGCCCGCGAACACCGGCTCTCACGCTGCCGGCCTCTGGCGCCACCGCTGCAAGGACGGCACCATCCTCATCGTCGAGGTTTACACGCACACCCTCGTGCTCAACGGCCGCGAGTGTGTGCTGTCCCTTCCCTTCGACATCACGGCCAAACTCGCCACCGAGCGCGCGCTGCGCGACAGCGAGGCGCGCTACCGCGAGCTCTTCGAGAATGCCGTCGGCGGCGTCTACCGGCTCTCGCCCGAGGGGCGCTTCATCACCGTCAACCCCGCGCTGGCCCGGCTCTTCGGCTTCGAGCAACCCGCGGAGATGCTCGCCTGGCACGAGCGCGAACGCGGCGGCGTCGCTTACGCCGACCCGAACGAGCACAAACGCTTCGTCGAGCTCATCACCCGCCACGGCAAGGTGGAGAACTTCGAGTCGCAGATCGTCGACCGACACGGCCACATTCTGTGGATTGCCGAGACCTCGCGCGCCGTGCGCGACGAGGAAGGCCGGTTGCTCTACTACGAGGGCTTCGTCACCGACATCACCGCGCGCCGTCGGCTCGAGGCCGAGCTGACCCGTGCCTCCAAGCTCGAGGCCGTCGGCATTCTCGCCGGCGGCATCGCGCACGATTTCAACAACATCCTGACCGTAGTCCTCGGCAACGTGACGCTGGCCGAGATGGACACGGCGACCGACAGCGCCGTGCGCCGGATGCTGCACGACGCCAAGCGCGCCACGCTCCGCGCGCGCGACCTCACGCAGCAGTTGCTCACCTTCGCCAAGGGCGGCGAACCCGTCCGCGCCGCCATCGCACTGCCCGAGCTGTTGCGCGAATCCGCCGAGTTTGCGATGCACGGCGCGAAATCCCGTTGCGAGGTCCACGCTCCGGCGAACCTCTGGCCCGCCAACGCCGACAAGGGCCAGATCGGTCAGGTCGTGCAGAACCTCGTCATCAACGCTGTGCAGGCCATGCCCGACGGCGGGCTCGTCCGTCTTGTCGCGGCCAACGCCGCGCTCACCGAAGGCGAAGTCAGCAATCTGCCTCCGGGCGACTACGTGCAGATCACCGTCGCCGACAATGGCACCGGCATCGCGCCCGAGCACGTCGCGAAGATTTTCGACCCGTATTTCACCACCAAGCAGCAGGGCAGCGGCCTCGGCCTCGCGACGGTTTACTCGATCCTTCGCAAGCACCAGGGGCACATCGAAGTGGAGTCCAAGCTCGGCCACGGCACGACATTCATGCTTTGGCTGCCCGCCGCCGAGCACACCGTGGCGCCCGCGCCAGCCGAGCCCGCGATCGAGGCTTCGCTGCGGGCGCGCGTGCTGTTCATGGACGACGAGGAACCGATCCGCGAGATGGCCGAGATGTTCATCACGCGCCTCGGCGCGGAGTTCACCGGCGTGGCCGACGGCGCCGCGGCGATCGAGGCCTACCAACAGGCCCGCGCCTTGGGGCGGCCCTACGACGTCGTGGTGATGGACCTCACCGTCCCCGGCGGCATGGGCGGCCGCGAAGCGATGCAGAAACTCCTCGCGCTGGACCCCGGCGTGCGCGCCATCGTCTCCAGCGGCTATTCGCGCGACCCGGTGCTCGGCAGTTACCGGCAGCATGGTTTTTGCGGCATCCTGCCCAAACCCTACGGACTCGAACAGTTGCGCAAGGTGCTCGTGGAAGTCGTCAGCCGGCAGGGCAGCGCGACGCCTTTTTAAAGATTTTTGCGGGAGCAAATCTGGCGCGGGTCTGTCAGTGTCGGCAGACAACACCCACGACCACCATGAACACACTCGCCCGTCTCGTCCGTCTGCCGAACTTC
>CAYYVB010000093.1:0-9838 GCA_964475035.1 uncultured Opitutaceae bacterium
GGCAACGTCCTGACCAAGGCCACGATCAACGCTGCCATCCTCTTTTTCGTCCTCAGCTTCGGTCTCTACCTCGCCCATGTCTATCAGGCGAAGAACCGCGGCGCCACCGATGCGACGCTTCCGACCGTCACCGCCCCCGCAGCAGCGACGGAACCTGCGCCCGCCACGCCCGCTCCCACTCAAGGTGAGCCGAAGAATCCCTGACCTTCTCCCCAACCCGGTTCGCCGGGTTTTCTTTTGGGCAACCGCCGCGCTCCTCCTTGGAGCCAGCCACCTCGCGGTCGCCCAATCCACGGTGCCCGACGCTGCGGCGCCCGCGCCGCGGCCCGCACCCAAGTTTCTGACCCCGAATCCCGACCAAGCCGAAGGCGGCCGCGTGCTCGGCTCGTTCCGGCAAGTCGGCTTGGCCGGCGATTATTGGCTGCGGTTCGAACTCCGCGTGCTGCTGCGCCGCGGCCCCGAGCGAAAGATCACCGGGCATCTCTTCGGCCGCGGCGACGCGGCCGGCCCGCTGACGAAGCTCACCAGCACCGACACTGCCAACACCGGCGGGAGTGCGACCGAGATCCTGCTCTTCCGCAGCGGCGCCAACGCCGCCGCCTGGCACTGGAACGCCGGCCAACGCGGCGTGACGCCGCGCACCCTCGACGCGCGCGATTTGTTCGAGCCCTTGCAGGGCACCGATCTCACGCCCTTCGACCTGATGATGCCTTTCCTGCGCTGGCCGGATTTCGTCTATGAGGGCGTCGCCAACGTCCGCGGACGGCCGGCGCACACGTTCCTGCTTTACCCACCCGCGCCCTTGCCCGCGCCGATCCGCGGCGAACTCGTGCCCGCCGCCGTCCGGGTGTTCCTCGACACGCAATTCAGCGCCATGACGCAGGCCGAGTGGCTCGACGCCGCCGGCGCGACGCTCAAATCCGTCACCGTGCTCGACCTGAAGAAGACCGGCGACCAGTGGATCGTGAAATCGATCGACCTGCGCAACCACACCACGCGCGCCAAGACCCGCTTCGCCGTGCTCGCCGTCGCCACCGGACTCGACTTGCCGCGCTGGTTGTTCGAGCCCGAGCATGTCGCCCAAGAGGAACCGGCGGTGCCCGCCGAGCGCATCGAACGATTCTGAGCCGCTCCCGATGGCCGCGGATCAAGACAAGCGCCCGTTCGCGATCCAATTGGAGGTCGAGTTCCTCGACCGACTCAGCGAACCCGTGCGCGAGGGGCGTGCTAAATCCGTCAGCGAGATCATCCGCACCGCGCTCGAGCGCTACGATTTCACCAACGTGGTGGTGGTCCGTCCCGCGCAACTGATGATCTCCGTGCGTCTGCCGGCTGAAATCCGCGCGGCGCTGAAACGCACGGCCCGCGCCAAGCACACGAGCGTCGGCCAGCTCGTCCGCACCGCCGTCGAATCCTACCTGCCGCAACTCGAGGCGGGGGATTCCGCCCAGCTCGAGATGCCGATCCCACATGTCGAGTTGCCCGAGCCGGAGATGGCTCCGGAACCGCCCGCTGCCGAACCGGCGTCCAAGCCCGCGACTCCTGCCAAGCCCAAGCGCACCCGTCGCGCGGCGCGCAAGAAATCGCGCCCGCAGAAATCGCCGCGCCCGAAGGCCAAACCGGCCGGCGCTCCCGCGAAATCGAGCGCCAAGTCCGCGAAGAAAATTCCACCGCGCCCGTCGAAGGCGCGCGCGAAGCGCAAGTGAATCGCCGCGCCGCGGCACACCGCGTCCATCAACGCGTCCGGCTCTGTGTGTCACACCCGGGCGAGCGGACTTGCGTTCGCCGGAGGCGGGTCCTTTAGTCGGCGCACGCATGAGCCAACCGCATCCGCTCTCCGTCTGGGCCCGCAACGTCTCCCCTTCGCCGACCCTCGCCATCGACGCCAAAGCCAAGGCCATGCAGGCCGCCGGTGAGGACGTGTGCAGCTTCGCCGCGGGCGAGCCCGATTTCGACACGCCGGATTTCATCAAGGACGCCGCCATCGCCGCGCTCAAGGGCGGCAAGACCAAATACGCGCCCACGCCCGGAATCGAGCCGCTCCGCGCCGCCATCGCCGCGCGCTACGCCGCCGAATACGGCTACGCCATCACGCCCGCGCAGGTCGTCGTCTCGCCGGGCGGAAAGTTCTCCTGCTTCCTCGCCATCCAGGCCGTATGCAATCCCGGCGACGAGGTCATCATACCCGCGCCGTTCTGGGTAAGTTATCCGGAAATGGTGAAGCTCACGGGCGCCGTGCCGGTGTTCCTGCCGGCGAGCGACGCCACGGGGTTCAAGATCACGCCCGCGCAGCTTGCGGCCGCGATCACGCCAAAGACGAAGCTGTTGATCTTCAACTCGCCCTCGAACCCCACCGGCGCCGTCTACACCCGCGCGGAGATCGAGGCGCTGATGGCCGTCTGCGTGCAACACAACCTCTACGTCCTCTCAGACGAGATGTATGAGCACCTGATCTACGACGGTCACCAGCCGACCTGCATCGCGACGCTGAGCCCCCAGCTCGCCGCGCGCACGCTCACGGTCGCCGGTTTCTCCAAGACTTACTCGATGACCGGCTGGCGCATGGGCACGCTCGTCGCACGCCCTGACATCGCGAAGGCCGCGGGCGAATTGCAGAGCCAGATGTCGTCGAATTGCACGACGTTCGGCCAATACGGCGCGCTCGCCGCGTTGCAGGAAAAGGAGAAGGCCGCCACGGCGCTCGGGGCGATGAAGACCGCCTTCGACCGCCGCCGGAAGGCGATGCACGCCGGCCTCAACGCCATCCCCGGCATCACCTGCCTCCTCGCCGAAGGTGCCTTTTACCTCTACCCGAACATCTCCAGCTTCGGCCTCAGCTCGCAGGAGTTCTGCGCGCGCTTGCTTGAGCAGGAGAAGGTCGCCGCCGTGCCCGGTTCGGCCTTCGGCCTCGATGGTTATCTCCGCCTGAGCTACGCGACGTCGGACGAGACCATCGCGCGAGGCCTCGAGCGCCTCGCGCGCTTCTGCGCCGGACTCAAACGCTGACGTCAGCCCTTAGGGCTGGCGCACGAGGTTGATGACCTCCGCCGGATTGACCGTCGCGGCACGGCGTTGGATGTCGCCTTGGTGTGTCGTGAACAGGCGGCGTCCGTCGGCCAGCAGGCGTTGGTAGGTGTCCTTGAGCACAGCGGTCTCCATCCGGCGTCCACCGCCGTAATAGCGCAATGCCAGGTGGCCGATGGCGTAGGTCGCCGCGAAGGTAATCGCCGCGCCGGTGGCGGTGCCCACCGCCGAGCGGGCGAGTCCGCCCATGAGGCCGCCGCCGAGCAATCCGCCGATCGCGCCGCCGAGCAGCTTGCGCGCGTAGCCTTCGACCGCTTGCGCCGCCAATCCAGCGCCGGCCGTCGCAAGGAAGTCGCGGATGTGTCCACGATCGAGCGCGTAACCATGCGCCTTGCCGACGCCATAGACCATTTTCATCTGCAACGGCACGATGGCCATCGTGCCGAGGGACTGCGGCAGCAGTTCAAGGGCCGCGTTGAGGATCGCGTAGTTGAGGATCGATTTTTCGATCGCGGCCGTATCGACCGCTGCCAACCGCGGCGTCTCGCTCGCAGCAGGGGCGGCTGAGGCGGCGGGGACGGATTCGGCCAACGGCGCGGCGGCGGCCTCCGTCGCGACCGGACTGCCCTCGAGTTGCCAGAGCGCCCGCAGCCGCTGCAGAAAGTCGCGTTCGGCTGCGTTGGGCGGACCGTCGGTGTCGCACACACCGGCGGCCATTTCGTAGGCGAGGGTCCGTGCCTCAGGCCGGACGAGGTCGCGCGCCGCAGCTTCGAGCGGATAACAACCGCCGAGCACTTCCTGGTAGAGCGTCCACGGGTTGAACGACGCACCGTCCGCGGCGGTGAAGCCTTCGGTCATGCGCTTGAGCGCGGCGCGTTCGTGATCGGATTTGTTGCCGTCGGCCAGCGCGGCATGAAGCAGCAGGGCGAAGACGGCGCGTTGTTCGGTCGGAGAAAGCATGGGGCGGACTGTAGCGAGAGTTCAAAGATCCGGCCATTATTCGTTGGCGGACGTTTTCGACTCCCTCGCTCAGCGGAGCGCCTCGGCCCATTTTTCCGGATCGAAGCCCACGAGACCGACCTTGGGGCCGAGCAGAAAGGGCCGCTTCACCAGACGGCCATCGCTCGCCAGCAAGGCCAGCGCCTCGACTTCGCTCATCTGCGGGAGTTTCGCGGCGAGCCCGCGTTCGCGGTATTGAATGCCGGAAGTGTTGAAGAGCCGGCGCAACTGGCCGTCCTGCCACGCGAGCATCCGCCGCAATTCGGCGATGGTCGGGGGTTGCTCGTAGATCGGCAGCTCGGTGAACGCAATGCCCTGCGCGCGGAGCCACTGCACGGCGTCGCGACAGGTGCTGCATTTGGCGTAGGCGTAAAGGGTGAGACTGGGAGACGGCATGAGCAGCAGCGAAGCGCGCTTCCTCCCGACTGCAATTGCGTTGTGTCGGCGAGGGCCGCTGCAACGCTCCGCGGCGATGAAGAAGACTTTCCCGCTCCAAGCTCCCGGCAAGGACGATGCGCGCGTGCGCGACAAGATCCGCCACGAGGTGAACAAATACCTGCGCCGTTCGCGCCGGAAGCCGCCGCAGGAGGGTTATCGCGGGTGGGAATTCGCCTGCCGGCTCGGCGAGAGCGAGGCGAGTGCGGTGACGTTGCCCTTGGGTGAAGTCGCCGGCGGCATCGATCGGGTCGCGGCGACGGGTGCGAAACAAGTTTACGTCGAGCTGATCGCCATGCCCGCGCGGCGCGTGCCGCCGCCCGAAAGCATCGGCTGAACCGGCGGCGTCCGCTCAGGCTTTTTTCACGAAACAGGATTTCAACGCCATCGCGACGCCGTCGATCCGGCAGTCGATGTCGTGGTCGCCCTCGACCAGGCGGATGTTCTTCGCCTTGGTGCCACCCTTGAGCACGCCTGAGCCACCGCGCAGTTTGAGGTCTTTGATCAGGACGACGGTGTCGCCATCGGCGAGCGGTGTGCCGTGCGCATCCTTCACGACCCGCGCCTCGGCGGGTGCGGCCTCCTTCGCCCACTCATGGCCGCAGGTCGCGCATTCCCAATGGTCGGCGTGGGAGATGACATCCTCGAGAGTGCAGGCAGGGCAGGCAGGTTTGGTCATGAGCCAAAGAATGTAGCACCGTGGCCGCGACAGGGCAGCGAAAATTGGGGCGGCAGAGGAAAATCAATTTCCTCGCACTGAACTTTCACCCGGCGATGCTTCGCGCATGCAACCGTCGCCCGAAGCATCGTCCTCCGATTTGGCGGCGCGCTGGCTGGCGTTCAGAAGTGGATTGATTGCCATCCTCGTATCCGGCGGCGGGTCGTTTGCCGCCCTGTTGCTCTCGGCCAAGACTGGTTGGCCGGCGGCGGCCGAAGCTCGCGGATGGTTGATCGCCGGGCTGATGGCGCTGGCGGCGGGCGGATTGGCGTGGGGACTCTCGCGCCTGGGTCGGGCGCGGGCGGGAAGATTCGACGCGCTCGGCTGGCTCTCGCTCGGGTTGCAGGTCCCCGCTTGGCTGGCGCTTTTCGTAGCGGCTGCCTACCCGGCGCTGATGCTGTTCGGCGGCTATCGCGGGGACTGAATGGGAGCGATCAGGCGGCGATGACGCCGCTGACGATCAGGATCGCGATGAGGATTCCCATCAGGCTTTCGCCGGCGATGAGTCCGGAGGCGACGGGGACGACGGTCTTCTCGGCCAGCGCCGGTTTCTTGCGGCGCAGCCATTCGGCCGCGGCGGAGCCGAGGAACATCGCGATGCAATTGCTGCCGGGAATCACCATGGCGATGCCGAGACCCGAGGGGGAAGGGATGTAAGGCCGAACACCGCGCGGCGCGAAGCGCTCCAGCAACGCCAGCGCCACGCCGAGCAACAGGCCGATGACGACGGCGGTGCGCGAAGTCGGATGCAGCGCGCCGATGCCGTCGGAAAAGGCCTGCGACACGCCGGCCCAGACGACGCACGACGGTGCCGGCCAGGCTTCGCTGCCGAGCAAGCTGGCGTCGGGAATGATGAGGTTGAAGGCCGGAACGATGACGATGGCGCCGGCAACAACGCCGATGAGCTGTGCGTAGAGTTGGTGACGCGGTTTGGCGCCGAGCAGCCAGCCGGTCTTGAGCGTCGTGAGCAGGTCGGCGGCATGCAGGCCGATTCCGCCAGTGACGTTCGCGGACATGATGTTGCCCGAGAGATTTCCCGGCGTCATCACGCCGTAGAGCATCTGCGTGACCGGACCGAGCGCCTTGGTCGGTGTGACATCGGTCTCGCCGGTGACGCGCGCGGCGACGAAGCCCATCACGACGGCGAGCGGCACGGCGATCAGCGCGGCCCAGAGCGGGATCTGGAAAAGCCAGACCATCAGAAACACGACGAACGGAGAGAGCACGGCGAAGCCGGCCGGGAACCACCATTCAGGGCACTCGAGTTGCGCGATGCCTTCTTCACTTCGTTTGCCGCCGCCGAAAATCCGGGCGAGTCCGGAAAAGGAGCGCGCGATGCTCTTGTAATCGATGGCAAAGGAAGTGAGCCCCGATGCGACGAGGATCGCAGCACCCGGCCAGAGTGTCCACGCGACGATGGCCTTGTAGCTGACTGCGTTGACAATGCCACGTTCGACAAGCGAGGGCCCGAGCACGCCGTAGGTCAGCACGCCGCCGAGGAGGAGCGACCATCCGGTCTTGAAGCTCATCAACGCGCCGCCGCCGATAAGGACGACCTCGGCCTTGAGCGAGAGCGTCCACGCGGCGAACTTGTGTCCGGCAAGGGTGAAGGGCAGGGGAATCGTCGCCGGAATCCAGTGCCACGCATCGCGGAACCAGGTGAGCACGGCGGCGCCGACGGCGGACCATGCGAGCCATTTCGATTTGCTCGCCCCCTCGCCGGACGCGGCGGAGTGGATGGAGGCGATCGTCTCGGCGGTCGCGGTGCCGGTCGGGTAGGCGAGGCCTTCCTGGTTGATCAACTGACGCTTGATCGGGATCGCGGCGAAAACGCCCAAGGCGGCGATGAGAGCGAACCATGCGATCATCGAGAGCGTGTCGGGCCGCACGGTCGTGACCATCAGCAACGCACCGAAGGCGGCCATGTTGCCGCCGCCCGTCATGTAGCCGGCGCCCGAGGCGACCGTGGTGAGTGCGTTGTTCTCGAGCGCACCAAGTGGCTGCTTCACGAGACGGGTGGCGCGGAGAAACTGGAATGCGCTGAAGGCAAGGATGCAGGCCGTGAGTGTGACGCCCATGCTCCAGCCGGTTTTGAAAAACACGTAGAGATTCGAAAGGCTCATCGCCGCGCCAATGACCATGCCCCACAGAGCGGCACGCAGCGTCAGATTGACGGCGTGGGGCTGGTAGATCTTGGTCAGCCATTCGACTTCACGCGGAGAGTCGGTGTGGGCGGGCGCCGGGGCGGCAGAAGCGGACATGCGCTCGCAAAGCTGCCATGGTCGAAAAGTGCAGGCAAGCCTGAGGCGGCGCGTTGCGAATGACTTGCACGGCCGTGGGCGCGCTGCACAATTCCTCGCCATGTCACGCGCCGGTAGAACTCTCGCCCTCGCGTTGCTTTGCCCGGCATTCTCGTTTGCCCAGGTCGCATTGCATCTGACCTTCGACAACCCGGAAGAGTTGGCGCAGGATTACTCGGTGAACGGCTTCGTGGTCAACTTGACGCAAGGCGGGCCGATCTACAGCGCGAGCGGAGTCTCCGGTGGTGCGGTGCAATTCGACGGTTCCAGCTATTACCGCTGGGGTAGTGAAGTCGCCGCGCTGCTTGCGGGTAGTTTCACTTTCTCCGTCTGGATCAACACCACGCAAGGCTATGGCTTCGGCAACGAACCCGCTTACTACGGCGCCGGCATCATCTATGCCGACCAGCCCGGGCACGCGGCCGACACGATTCCCCTTGCGATTACGGGTGCGCAGGCGGCGTTCATGACCGACCACGGTTCGCAGGACGTCACGATTCACTCGGCCGGCGCGATCAACACCGGCAACTGGCTCCACGTCGCCTCGACTTATGATTACGCGACCGGCCAGATGCGGCTCTACGTCAATGGCGTCTTGCAGGCGAGCGCGACCGTGCCGTCTTCGCCGCACAACGCCCGCAACCTGCTGTTTCTCGGCGCCAACGATTTCGACTTCGCCTATTACTCCGGTCGCGTCGATGAATTCCAGCTCTATACCGAGGCGCTCGACGCTTCTGCCATCACGTTCCTCGCGCAGAATCCCGGACTGACTGTCGTGCCGGAGCCGAGCACAGGAATCCTGCTCACGCTCGGTGCTTCGCTCCTCGTCTGGTCGCGACTACGCTGGAACGCGCGCAGATGAACGGCGCGTGGCAAGTCCTCGCTTGCGACGCGCTGTCGCGTGCGACAACGATGCGCGCATGTTGCGTCGTTACCTCTTGTCGGCCGCCATCGTGATGGCGGGGTGTGTCGGGTCATTGCCGGCTAATGAGGCGGAAATCACCGCCTTGAAGGACGAAATTGCCAAGAACCACGAGCGCGCGCTCGCGCGTCTCCAGGACTGGGTGCGCCAGCCAGCCATCGCGGCCGAGAACCGCGGCTTCCCGGAAGGTCCGGAGATGATGGCCGCGCTCTTGCGCGAAGTCGGATTCCAGCACGTCGAAATCGTGCCGACCAAGGGCAAACCCGGCGTCTTCGCGCGACTCGATGCGGGAGCCGAGAAAACCATCGGCATCTACTTCATGTATGACGTGAAGCAGTATGACGCCGCCGAGTGGACACAGGCCCCGCCGCTCGAGGCGCGTCTCGTCGATCGCCCCGGCCTCGGCCAGGTGCTCATCGGTCGCGGCGCCGTGAATCAGAAGGGCCCGCAGGCCGCCTTCCTCGCCGCGCTCGACGCGTTCCGCACCTCCGGGCGCAAACTGCCGGTCAATCTCGTGCTCGTCGCCGAGGGTGAAGAGGAGATCGGTTCGCCCAACATCGGTGACCTCGTCCTCAAGCCGCACGTCCAAGAGGCGCTCGCCAGCTGCCTCGGCGTGTTCATGCCCTTCGCCTCGCAAGGCCTCGACGGCGCCGTGACCGTCAACCTCGGCGCCAAGGGCGTCGTGGAAGTCGAACTCACCGCCAGCGGTGCCGCTTGGGGCCGCGGTCCGATGCGTGACGTGCATTCGTCCTTCAAGTCGATGGTCGACAGTCCGGTTTGGCGCCTTGTCACCGCGCTCAACACGCTCGTCACGCCTGACGGCAACACGCCCGCGATCGACGGCTGGTTCGAGAACGTCCGCCCGCTCAATGAGACGGAAAAGGCGCTCCTGAAAAACGCCTCGCAGCGCCTAACCGAGCGCCAATTCAAAGTCGGCGCTGCCACGACGCGCTGGATCGACGACCTGCCGTTCCTCGACGCGCTTGAGCGCTACGTTTCCCAGCCGACCGTCAACATCGAGGGCATCTACGGCGGCTACACCGGCCCCGGCGGCAAGACGATCCTGCCGAACAAGGCCTCCGCCAAACTCGACCTCCGTCTCGTGCCGAACCAGACCTCCGAGGAGGCGCTGACCAAGCTCCGCGCGCACCTCGCCAAGCGCGGCTATGGCGACATCCAGATCGATTTCACCGGCGGCTACAGCCCGACGACCACCGCGGCCGACGCGCGTCTGATCCAAGCGCAGGTCGCCGTGCTCGAGCGAAACGGGATCAACGCCGTGCTCTGGCCGCGGCTCGCCGGCTCGTATCCCGGCTACATCTTCACCGACCCGCCGCTCAACCTGCCGTCCGGCCACTTCGGTCTCGGCCACGGCGGCGGCGCCCACGCGCCGGACGAGTATTTCCTGATCTATTCCACGAACCCGCGCGTCCGCGGCTA
>CAYYVB010000094.1:0-9762 GCA_964475035.1 uncultured Opitutaceae bacterium
CCGAAAAGAAGCTGCCCGTGCTCGTGCTCGTCGAGGACAACGCTTACGGGATCTCGACGCCGACGCGGAAGACCAACCCGCTCGCCATCGACGTGCTGAACAAGGCGCAATGGCAGGTGATCGACGGCTCGGATGTCGAGGCCGTCCACGCCGAGGCGCAGAAGGCCATCGCCAAGCTGCGGAAGGGCGAGGGCCCGGTGTTCCTCTGGTGCCAGTTGGAGCGCCTCTCCAGCCACACGAGTTCCGACGACCACACACTTTACCGCTCGAAGGAGGACATCGCCGCCCTCGAGCAGCACGACCCGATCCGCGTCCTGCGCGAGAAGATGATCAAGGCCGGCGAGCTGACCGAGGCGGAGTTCACGGCGTGGGAAGAGGAGATCAAGGAGAAGGTCCGCGCCGAATACGTCGCCGCCGAGAAGGCCGAGGACCCGCGCGCCGACGAGCTCTTCCTCGACGTCACCGGCGCCTCGCCCGACTTGGACGAGGAGCTCTTCAAGCCCGGCAGCTACCGCATGGGCGACCTGATCAACAAGACGCTCCGCGCCGGCCTCGACGCCGACCCGGGCCGCATGATCTTCGGCGAGGACGTCGAGGATCCGAAGGGTGGCGTGTTCCGTCTGACGCAGAAGCTGTCCACGGATTTTCCGGAGCAGGTGTTCAACTCGCCGCTCGCCGAGTCGACGATCTTCGGTCTCGCCGGCGGTCTCGCGCTCTACGGGCGGCGGCCGGTGTTCGAGCTGCAGTTCATCGATTTCAGTTTCCCCGGCTTCAACCAGCTTGTGCAGAACCTCGCGAACCTCCGTTGGCGATCAAACGGCGAGTGGAAGGTGCCCGCGGTGTTCTACGCGCCCTACGGCGCCTACCTGCCCGGCGGCTCGCTCTGGCACTCGCAGGCCAACGAGTCGGCCTTCGCGCACTTCCCCGGCATCAACGTCGTCATCCCCTCCACGCCCGAGGATGCGGCCGGCCTGCTGTGGACCGCGATGCACGGCGAGGACATCACGCTCTTCCTCGCGCCGAAGCACATGCTCTGGGCCGAGGTCGCGAGCGCGCAGCCGATCAAATCCATCCCGCTCGGCCAGGCCCGCATCGTCACGCACGGCGACGACCTCACGATCGTCGCCTGGGGCAACACGATGGAGAAGGCGCGCGAGGCCATCGCGGAGCTGCAGGGCGAGGTGAGCGTCGAGCTCATCGACCTGCGCTCCATCATGCCGTGGGACAAGGCCACGATCGAGGCCTCGGTCCGCAAGACCGGCCGCCTCATCGTCATCCAGGAAGACACCGAGGCCTGCTCTGTCGGCCAGATGATCGTCACGCACCTGATGGGCCGCACCGATCTCTGGGCCGCGATGAAGGCTCCGCCGCAGCTCATCACCAAGGGCAACGTCATGATCGGCTACAACCCGATCTACGAATACGCCGCGCTTCCCGCCGTGCCGCAGATCGTCGAGGCGATCTGGGCCAGCGTGTCGCTGGATGTCGCCCGCGGCACCGTGCCGAGTGTCGGCGCTGTAGGAGGGGCTTTACGCCCCGATCCGCAGGAGGACGCATCTTCATCGGGGCATAAAGCCCCTCCTACAGTTGCGCCCGCGCCCGCCGCAGATTCGCACGCGCCGCAGAACACCGTCATCGCCGGCACGAACGACATCATCGTCCGCGTGCCGATCATGGGCGAAGGCCTGCGTTCCGCGAAGGTCGTCAATCTCGCGAAAAAACCCGGCGACGCCGTGAAGCACGACGACGTGCTCTGCGAACTCGAGACCGACAAGGCCGTGTATCCGGTCGAGGCCTCGTTTGCCGGCAAGTTGAAGGAATGGCGCATCAAGCTCGATGACACCGTGCTCATCGGGCAGGAGATCGCCGTCGTCACCGGCGACGCCGCCAGCGTGGCCGGCCTGCCGATTGAAGGTGCCGCGGCGCCGAAGCCCGCCGCGCCGGCGCCGGCCCCGAAGGTTGCCGCGGCTGTCGCCCCCAAGCTCGCCGCGCCTGCGCCGAGCGTTGCCAGCGCCCCGGCGCCCGTGCCAGCCTCGCCGGGCATGAAGGGCAACGTTCGCCAACCCGCGCTCCATCCCGCCATTACCAAGCGCCTCGCGGCCGTGGTGCCGGCGAACATGCTGATGGATGTCCTCTGGACGCCGCTGAAGAAGGCGCGCGAGGAGGCGAAGGCCAAGCTCGGCAAGGCCGCGCCGTCGCCCTCCGCCATGATGGCGTGGTGCGTCACGCGCGCGCAGGAGAAGCACGCGGCCTTCCGCTGCATCGTCGGCAAGGACGGCAACATCTACGAGCAGCCCGACTTCGACCAGGGCGTCGCCGTCGCGCTCGAGGGCGACCGCCTCGCCACCGCCGCGATCGGCGCCGCGAACCGGCTCTCGTTCGCCGATTTCTCCGCCGCCTACAACCGCGCCGTCGAGGAGACGCGCGCCGGCAAGCTGCTCGACGTGCAGGCACCGCTCAACATCACGAGCCTCGGCGCCTTCGGCGTCGAAAGCGCGACGCCCATCGTGGTGCCGCCGGCCGTGGGCACGCTCTTCATCGGCACCGCGCACGAGCGCATGATCAACGACGGCGGCGTGGTCTATCCCGCCGAGGTCGTCACGCTCTCACTCACGTTCGACCACAAGGTCGTCAACGGCGCCGGCGCCGCGGCCTTCCTGCAGGAAGTGAAGAAGCAGTTCGAGACCTTCAAGCTACCGGCCTGAAGACAGCGCCGGGAAAAATGCGGTGACCTATTTCCGCCGGTAGTCGGCGTCGAAGTCGCTCTTCCAAGTATTGCCGTCGTCGGTGGAGGACTCGAATTGCTGGCGCACGCTGCCGTCGGGCTGAGGCGTCCAAGTGCCGCGGTTGAGCGAGAACTTCCCATCGGGCTGCGGCACGCGGGCGACCATGACCATTTTGCCTTCTTCGAGGCCGCCGAAGAAGTTGAGGATGTAGCCGCCGCGATCCATCCATGTTTGCTGCCATTGCTTGGTGGCGGAGTTCCAGGTGTTGAGGCTCATGCCGGTGTAGCCGCCGCGATCGGTCCAGTTCTCAACCAAGACGCGTCCGTCGTGGGCAGGGTAGATCTTGTTTTCGCCGATTTTTTCATCGGAGCCATGACGAAACACATTCCAGTCTCCGATCCAGAAATCGAACTGTCGCACCTCGCTCGGTTGATTTTCACGTGAATCAGGCGCGACCGCGATCGGGGTAGAGTCCTCCATGCGATGCTTTTCCAATGCGGCATCGATCCGCTTGGCGAGCAACGGTCGGAGCGCGACGGGCATTTCCTCGGCGACTGCAGCGTAGGCGATCGCGTCGATGTAGATGCGCTGACGCCTGATTTTTCCTCCGACGAACTCGAAGATCGTCGCAAAAGGGAGCGCGTAGTCGCGTCCGAAATGCTTTCCGACGAGCCGGCCTTCCACGAGCAGATGCCGCCCCTCGGCAAAGGAGCGATCGACCTGCCATTGGCCGCTGCGGTATGGCTCGCTGGGCGATTTCCACCAGGCGTCTATGGCTGCGCGATTGGTGCAGTGCACTGCAAAGGTGGCATCGATGAGTTCGCTCTCTTCGGCATAAAAAGCGGACAGGGCTTCGGATTGCCGGTCATTGGCCGCAGCATGAAAGGCACGCACGAAATCTGCAGGTGCAGCCGAGGCCTGTGTGCTGCCGTGCATGAAGGGCTGGAAGCGATCGATCCGTGCGGTGAATACGCCCGCTTCGAGCGAAGGATCCGCAGCGAGCAGTGCGCGGGCGGAGGCCTCATCGGCTGTCCGCACCACGATCAAGCCCTTGTCGGCATACCTGGCTCCGATCAGCAGGCGGCCCTCACGGCGCAGCCGCTGCAGATTGGCGGAGTGCTCCTGAAAAAATTTCTGCTCAGGCGGCGGCTTTGCCGCATCCCATGCAGGCCCCGTCGTGAAATGAATAGCGAAGAGCGATTCGCCGGTCGGTGCCTGCGGCTGGGCCGACGTGACGGAATGAAGAAAAATGAGACACAGGAAGAGGGGGAGACGCATGGAAGGGAAAATCAAGCGGTCGCCGCCGCAGCGTGAAGGTCGCGCAAGTCCTGCTCGATGCAGGAACGAACGGTGCCCGTCATGAAGAAGGAAAGCGGGGAGAGAAGCCAGCCCATGAAGGCGATGGGTCGGCTGCGGAAGACGAGTTTGATCGTCGTGAAGTGGGGATGATCGGCGATCAGGGTAAAGTCGCTTTCGTAGCGCACACCGCGGCTCACGCAGACGAGCAAGAGCCTTTGGGGCGGGGTTAGAGCCTCGACGAAGAATTCCTCGGCCGCCTCGCAGCGGCCGAATTGCCTGATCTCGCGATAACGGGTGCCGACCCCATAAGGCGCGGGTGTCAGGCGTTCGATCCGCTTGATTTGCCGAAAGATTTTCGGGTGCTGATCCAGATCGGTCAACAAGGCGAAAACCAGCCCGGGTGAAGCAGGGATAACGGCAGAGAATTCCAGTTGCATCAGATTGCTCGGATTAATTCTGACTGGGTGCCAATCGAAGGGCGATTGAGCTGCGCTCTAAACAGCGGCATGTGTCTGGTGTGCGGATATCGACGACGGAGGTTTATTGATCAAGTGCTCGGCGCCGAGTTACTGAGTATCTGTTCCACCTGTGCCAGCGGGGCGCGGTATCCCGCCATGGCAATAGATGCAATCGAAGGGGCCGCTGCCTTGCAGAACGATTCCATACTGAGTCGGCGGTCCCTTAGGCCATCGCGCGACTTTGTGCCCTATTGGCTGGTGCGGCGTAACTGAGCATGATTGATCAGAAGAGGTTGCAGTCAGCCTCGGCTACTCGCCTCGGTGTGCCAGCGGATTGCGCCGAAGCGTTCCCCGTTGCGTTGGCTGGGTGAGGAATAGCGATGAGCATGCGAACCTGTCGCAGGTCTAAGCTCACTGAATGGCATCTCTTTACGGATTTTAGCGGCCTGCGAAAAGTGGCGGATTCAGTCGACCATGTCCCAGCGATTCGACAGATGAAACGAGTGAATGCGATGACCGCATTTCATTTCAAGGTCAGCAGCTTGGTTGCTTGAGCGGTTGTAACTTAGCACCTCTTGGTCTTCCGGGTGGCTCACGCCTGTCAGCAAAACATGGCTTCTCTCATTGGAACAGCTTGAGCAGAATCTTTCCGACTGTGGCCGATCGAGATCAGCAAATTAAAGCAGCGCGAACACGATACGGACATGGAGGGAAAATCTGCCTTCAGGTCGGCTTCATCTGGCAGCTAGCGGCTGATCAACACGCATCGCGATTATCATGGACGCATGGCAAATCGAGTGATGCGCATGGGGGGCTAGCGGGATGGCATTAGTGAGCCAAGACGTTCTGAGGAGCGATGAACGGTTAATATTATTCTGGCAAAGGAATCAGGTCTTGAACTGAAGCGTGTTCCGGCATTTGCCCACAGTGTGAACGACACCGCGTGCACACAACCGCGCTGGGGCATGATCATCGCCATCTGGTGCTGCGTTGGGCTGTTGTTGGTGGTGCAAGTGAGGATTTCTCTGACAGATGATGCGTCGGCGCGATTTACGTGGTGGAGCTTGCTGCAACAGGTGGCGCGGGCGATTTACTGGGCGGCCTTGACGCCGCTGGTGTTGCGGCTGGGCAAGCGCTGGCCATTTGCGGGATCGATGCGCTACCTGAATTTGGCGCGCCACGTCGGTCTGGCGCTGCTGCTTGGACTTCTTTTCTATCTCATGCGGGTGCCGATTTTCTTCGAGGTGATGGAGGTGCCGGATCATCAACGCAACTTTGACCGTCTGATGGCAGGCATCTCTTTGCGCAACCTAATCGATCCAGTCCTCTATTTCGGCATCATTGTGGCGGGCAAGGCGCTGGCGGCTTCGCAAGAGCGGCATGAGCATGAATTGCGCGAGGAGCGGTTGCACCGTCGCTTGGCGGAGGCAGAACTCGCGGCACTCCGGCAACAAGTGCAGCCGCACTTTCTCTTCAACGCCATGAACACAGCCGCCTCCCTGGTGCGCAGTGAGCGTCCGGCGGACGCGGTGCGGGTCTTGGGCCTGATCGGTGCGCTGCATCGCCGCTTGGTGGAGTGCGCCGGCCGGCCGGAATGCTCGTTGGAAGAGGAGTTCAAGTTCGCGCGCGACTACTTGGAGGTGGAGCGCGTGCGCTTCGGTGACCGGCTGCAGGTGCGGACGGAACTGCCGGACGATTGTGCGGCGCTGATTGTGCCTACGCTGCTGCTGCAGCCGCTGGTGGAGAACGCGATCAAGCACGGCATCGCCTCGCGCCGTGCGGGCGGCGAGGTAGAGCTGCGGGCGTGGCGCGCGGGCGGCGACCTGCACATGTTGGTGGCGAACGATTTCAACCCCGCCGCGCCAGCAGCCGATGGCACGGGCTTCGGCCTGCGGCACACCCGCGAACGGCTGGCGCGCTTGGACAGCGGCGCTGGCACGGTCGAGATTGCGCGCGACGACGAGCGTCATGCGGTCCGGTTGCGCATGCCGGCGCGTTGGAGGCAGGCAGATGCCCCGAGTAATTCCCTATGAAAATCACGGTCTTGGTCGTGGATGACGAGCCGCCCGCGCGCGAAAGTTTGTGCCGCTTGGTGCAGAATGATACCGATCTCGAACTGGTCGGCGAAGCTGAGGATGGCTTCCGCGCCCTGGAGGCAATCCGCCGCTTGCGGCCGCAACTCGTTTTTCTCGACGTGCAGATGCCGGAAATGTCAGGGCTGGAAATGTTGGCGCAACTACCGCTGGCGGGCCGACCAGAAATCATCTTCGTGACGGCCTTCGACCGTTTTGCGTTGGAGGCGTTCGACCTCGAGGCCGTGGACTACCTGCTGAAACCCTATCCGGACGAGCGCTTTCACGCGGCTACGGACCGGGTGAAGCGCCGGCTGCGCTTGGAAAGTCTCGAGGCACAGCACGAGAAAATTGATCGGGTGATTGCCGCCTTGCGTAATGTTCCTCGAACCGCTTCGCCGACAAACCCAGTGGTGACGTTTCGCTGCGATGGGGAACTGCACGTCGTTGCCCGGCGAGACATCGCTTGGATCGAAGCGCAGGGCGACTATTTGCGAGTCCACGCCCGCGGCTCCAGCCTTCTGGTGCGCGAGACAATGCGCGATTTTCTTACCCGAGTCGGGTCGGGCGAATTTGTCCGGGTGCATAAATCTGCGATTGTGAACATCCATCATGTCACCAGTTCAGCGCATCTTTGCGCCGGTGATTACGAAGTTCAGCTGGATACCGGAGAGAAAGTGCGAATGAGCCGTCTGTTCAGATCTGAGTTGATGGGTCGGCTCGCGCCCTGACCGGATAGCGGATTCGTCGCAGCAGGGAACGCGTGGGCGGCCGAAGGAACGTGATATCGCCGCTGATTTGTCCGCGTTAGCCGGCAAGGCCTCATGGGGGAGCGGGTCTATCCGATCCGCAACCAACCAAGATAAACCCATGACATCCCCCCACCGTCATCCGACTGTGATGCGACGCTTCGGTGTCGCGCCGGTCGCTTGGGCGCTGCTGTTTGGCAGCTCCCTCGCCGTGGCTCAGACCACGGACGAAAATAACTCCGCGAACTCAACTGATGCCGTCAAACTCGAGTCCTTCGAGGTCACAGGCTCGCGTCTCTCCCCGCCTGACTTCGAAGGTGCTCTCCCGGTAACGGTTTACACCTCCGAGACTCTCAGCCGCCTGCCGGCGATGACGATCAACAACTTCCTGCGCACGACGCCGATGGCTTTCGGTTCGGGCAACGTCGACGAGTCGTTTGTCAATGGCGGCAGCGGCCGGGCCTTCATCGGCCTGCGCGGCCTGCCGACGCTGACCCTCGTGAACGGCCGCCGCACCACGACCGGCGACCTGAACGCGGTGCCGCTCGCCGCGGTCGAGCGCATCGAGATCCTCAAAGACGGCAACGGCGCCGTGTATGGTGCCGATGCGGTCGGTGGCGTCATCAATATCATCACGAAACGTAACTTCGAGGGCCTGCAACTCGACGCCTCCTACCAGAACACGACGGACAAGGATATTTCCCGCCGTCGTTTCGAGGCGGTCTGGGGTAAGACCTACGAGCGCGGTTCGATTACGATGGGTATCTCCTATTTCAAACAGAACAACCTCTACTCCCGCGACCGCGATTTCATCACCGAGACGTCGGACCGCTCGTTCGGTGCCACCTCGGCCACGCCCAGCCCCGCGCGCTTCACGCTTACGCCAGCGCAGGCGCTGTCTCTGCTCGGTATTGCCGGCCAAGTCGGTAATATCACCTACCGTGTCCGCAATGACCTGACTGCGGCTACCGGTCCGAGCTCGTTCCGAGTTGGTCAGTATGGTCTTGGGCCCGTAGAGACCTCGGATCGTTTCCCCTTCGCCCTTTACACGCCGGCGGTTCGCCCGGCGGAGCGCTACAACACCTTCATGAGCGCTGATTACAAGCTGTTCAAGGATAGCGAAGCCGCCGTGCTCTACACGGATATCTTCTACATGCGCTCTTTCTCGCAAGCCGAGCTGGCTCCTTCGCCCGCTGGTTTTGCAGCGACGTCAAATCCCGCGACCGATTTCCGCATTCCCGCGAATTACTATTGGATGCAGCAGGTTTTCCCGGGCACCACGACTGACATCACGTCATGGCAAAATCGGTTCTTGGAGCTCGGCTCGCGCCAGAATGATGTTAGCTTCAATGACTTCGCACTGACGCTCGGCCTCAAGGGCGATATCAATGATCGGTTAAGCTACGATGTCTCGTGGTATTGGAACCGTAACGAGCAACTCGATACTGAGCGGAACGGAGTCAACCGCGACCGTCTTCGCCAAATGCTCCAAGGAACTGCGCCTGCGCAATTCCTCGGCGCGAACAGCTGGAATCCCTTCGCCAACTTCTTCGACTCTGGCGTCAACTCCCAGAACCAAGCCACGCTTGACTGGCTCAAACTCGAACCCCGCACGTTCCGCGATTTCACCACTGAGGTCTTCAACGCCCAGCTGAAGTTCAAGCCCTTCGATGCGCCCGCTGGCACAGTGGAAACGATTGTTGGCGTCGAGAACCGCAACGAGCGCTTCAAGCGCACGCCTGACTTGGCGAAACAGCAAGCCGCCGGTTCCGGATGGAACGCCATCAGTGCATTTTCACAGGACTTCTCCATTCGCTCGATCTTTGCCGAAGCTGTGGTGCCGTTGCTGAAAGATGTCCCGTTCGCGCGTAACCTCGCGCTGGGTCTTGCTGCGCGCCGCGAGGAGTTCAGCCATCTCCCTGACGAACCCACAATCCTCCGCGCCTATCTCCGCAATCAGGTCAACCGTGACCTGACGCTGCGCCTCGCCTATTCTGAAGGTTACACGGCTCCGACCCCGGGTGCGCTGGATCCTTCCAGCGCTCAAGCCTTCCCGAATGTTTACATGCCTTGGCTCAATGCGACTGACCAAACCGCTCAAGGTGTGCTCCTGGTTGGCAATGCCAACCTCAAGCCCACCGAGTCGAAGAGCATCAACTTCGGCGCCGTGTGGTCGCCGCGTGCAGTCAAGGGGCTGAGTGTCCAACTTGACTTCTACTCGATCGAGCAGACGAACATCATCGTGCAGGATCCGCAGGTTTATGTGGATGCCTTTGCGGCCAATGGTGGTGTTTCGCCCGGCCCTGGTGGAACCTTCGTCAAGAACAACAACGCGCCCTTCGCCAATCGAATCATCCTCGACGGCGATGGCGCCGTCACCGGTATCCCCGGCTACATCGTGACCATCGCGCCGGTGAACACCGAGAACATCGCCGCCCTCGAGGCCAAGGCGATCGAC
>CAYYVB010000095.1:0-9701 GCA_964475035.1 uncultured Opitutaceae bacterium
CCGGCGGCGTCGATTTTGTTTTGGATCAGCGCCGGATAACCCTCGTCCGGATCGAGTCCGTAGCCGGCGGTGAGGCTGTCGCCATAGAAAAGCACCGTCTTCGTCGTGGCCGTTGTCGCGGTCGTCGCGATCAGCACGAGCAAGGCCATCGCGGCGCACCGTCCGGCCCGCCAAATCAGCCGTCCGACGAACAACTTTGCACTTTTGGGGAGGTTAAGTGTGTTACAGCGCATCGTTCCCCGCATGAGTGTCCAACCCATCCTAAAAGTCGAGCGCCTGACCAAAACCTACCCCACCGCCGCCGGTGCCCTCACCGTGCTGAAGGAGGTCAGCTTCGCCCTCGATCCCGGTGCCACCTGCGCCATCGTCGGCCCGTCCGGCAGCGGCAAGACCACGCTCCTCGGCCTTTGTGCCGGACTCGACCAGCCCACCAGCGGCAGCGTGCAGATCGTCGGCCGCGAGGTCGGACACCTCGACGAGGATCAACGCGCCCTCGTGCGCAACGAGAGCGTCGGCTTCGTCTTCCAGAACTTCCAGCTCATCCCCACACTCACGGCGCTGGAGAACGTCCTCGTTCCGCTCGAGCTCCGCGGCGACAACGGCAGCGAAAAGGAAGCCGCCGACCTGCTCGCGCGTGTCGGCCTCGGCGACCGCCTCGACCATTACCCGATGCAGCTCTCCGGCGGCGAACAGCAGCGCGTGGCGCTGGCCCGCGCCTTCATGAACCGCCCGCGTATCCTCTTCTGCGACGAGCCCACGGGCAACCTCGACGGCGACACCGCGCACGCGATGGTCGACCTCATCTTCGGCCTCAACCGCGAGCGCGGCACGACCCTGGTGCTCGTGACGCACGACCTCGAGCTCGCGAAGATGACCCAGCGCGTCATCCGACTCCGCAGCGGCGCCGTCATCAGCGACGAACGCACTGGAAAATGAACGCCCTGAATTTCATCCTCAAGATGGCGTGGCGCGACACGCGGGCTTCGCGGCGGCGGTTGCTGTTGTTCTCGCTCGCCATCGTGCTCGGCATCGCCGCCCTCGTCGCCGTCGGCTCGCTGCGCGACAACCTCCGCAATGCCGTCGAGGAACAGACCAAGGCCCTGCTCGGCGCCGACCTTGTCATCACCGCCCGCGCCGCGCTCACGCCGGAAGCCGACACCTTCATCGCCAGCCTCGGCGGCGTCGAGGCCCGCGAGATCACGTTCAACTCGATGCTGCTCGTCCCCGCCACCGGCGCCACGCGCCTTGTGCAGGTGCGCGCGCTCCAGGGCGATTTTCCCTTCTACGGCGATTTCGACACCGCGCCCGCCGACGCCCGCGCCGCGCTGCGCCGCGGCGGCCCGGTCGCCGTGGTGGAGGAGAGCGTCGTCGTCCAGTTCGGCCTCGCCCCCGGCGCCACGGTCCGGCTTGGCACGAGCGACTTCACCGTCGCCGGCGGCCTGCTCCGCGTGCCCGGCGAATCCGCCGCCGTCGCCACGCTCGCCCCGCGCGTCTTCGTGCCGCTCGACACCGTCGAGGCCACCGGCCTGCTGCGCAACGGCTCGCTCGCGCGCCACCGCGTCTACCTGAAATTCCCCGCCGGCACCGACGTGGAGAAACTCGTCGGCGACTTGCGCACGCGCTTCCGCGAACTGCGGCTGGGCTTCGAAACCGTCGAGTCCCGCAAGCGCCAGCTCGGGAATTCCATCCGCAACGTGAATTCCTTCCTCATGCTGGTCGGCTTCGCGTCGCTCTTCCTTGGCGCCATCGGCGTCGCCAGCGCGATCCATGCCCACGTGCGGCAGAAGGTGCCGACCGTCGCCATCCTCCGCTGCCTCGGCGCGAGCGCACGCACGAGTTTCGCCATCTACCTGTTGCAAGGCCTCGGCCTTGGCCTCGTCGGCGCGCTCGGCGGGGCGGCGCTCGGCGTCGTCGCACAGATGGCGCTGCCCGGCTTGCTCAAGGATTTCCTGCCCTTCGAATTCGCCTTCGCCGTCTCGTGGCCCGCGGTGTTGCGCGGCATCGGGGCGGGGCTCGTCATCAGCGTGCTGTTCGCGCTGCTGCCGCTGCTCGAGGTGCGACGCGTGTCGCCGCTGCTCACGCTACGCTCGGCCTTCGCGGACAGCGGGGCGCGCGGACGCGACTGGCTGCGTGTGGCGCTGCTCGGCACGATCGTCGCCGCCATCGTCGGGTTCGCCATCTGGCAGACCGGCCGCTGGCAATGGGGCGTGGGCTTCGCAGGCGCGTTGCTCGCGTGTTTCCTTGTGCTCGGCGGGCTGGCCAAGCTCATCGCGGCGCTCGCGCGCCGGCTCAACCTGCGCCGCCTGCCCTTCGCGTGGCGGCAGGGCGTGGCCAACCTCCACCGGCCGAACAACCGCACCGTGCTCCTCCTCGTGTCGCTCGGCATGGGCACGTTCCTGATGATGACGCTCTACCTCTCGCGCGACACACTGCTCGGCCAGCTGCGCGTCCTCGGTGACGCCGACCGGCCGAACCTGATGCTCTTCGACATCCAGGACGACCAGGTGCAGCCGCTCGAGAAGTTCCTTGCCGACAGCGGCACGCCCGTCCGCCAGCAGGCCGCGATCGTGACGATGCGCATCAGCGCGCTCAACGGCCGGCCCGTGGCCGAGGTGCTGCGCGACGGCAACTCGCGCGCCCAGGCCTGGACGCTGCGCCGCGAATACCGGTCCACCTACCGCCGCGAACTCAGCTACACCGAAAAACTCGTCGCCGGCGAATTCACCGGCCGCGTCGAGCCCGGCGTGGAGAGCGCGCCGATCTCCATCGAGCAGGAACTCGCCAACGACCTCGGCGTCGGCCTCGGCGACAAGATCGAGTGGGACGTGCAGGGCGTGCCCGTGCAGACGCACGTCGGCAGCATCCGCACCGTCGATTGGCGGCAGATGTCGCCGAACTTCTTCGTCGTCTTCCCCGAGGGCGTGCTCGATGCCGCGCCGAAATTCCACGTCATGGCCGTGAAGGCCGCCGACACCACGCAGTCCGCGCGCCTGCAGCAGGCCGTGGTGCGCGACTACCCGAACGTTTCGGCCATCGATCTCGCGCTCATCATGGACACAATCGACCGCGTTTATTCCAAGGCGTCGTTTGTGGTCGAGTTCCTCGCGCTCTTCACGGTGATCACCGGGGTCGTCGTGCTGGCCGGCGCCGTGCTCATCGGCCGACACCAGCGCATCCGCGAGAGCGTGCTCCTGCGCACGCTCGGGGCCACGAAGCGCCAGGTGAACCGCATCATGCTCGCCGAGTATCTCGCGCTCGGCACGCTCGGCGCGGCCGTCGGCGCGGTGCTCTCGATCGGAGCCAACTGGGCGCTGGCGAAATACATCTTCCAGATGAACTGGATCGCGCCGAACGGCGTCGTGCTGCTGCTCGGCTGGCTCGCCGTCAGCGCCGTCACCGTCGCCACCGGCCTGCTCTCCAGCCGCGGCATCTGCGACCACCCGCCGCTGGAAGTGCTGCGGCAGGAGACCTGAGCGCCGCCGGCCCGGAAACGCGTTCTTGCCGCGTTCCGGAAAGGCGGCTTGCTCGCGGGGGATGAATTCCCGGGTGCTGCAGTTCCACTACACGTTGCGCGATGCCGAGGGGCACGTGCTTGACACGTCGCGCGGCGATGCGCCGCTCTCCTGCGTCGAGGGCGCGGAACAGATCGTGCCGGGGCTCGAGAAAGTCCTCCGCGCCATGCATCCGGGCGACCAGCGCAAGGTGGCCGTGGCCCCGGAAGAAGGCTACGGCGTGCACGACGAGACGCTCGTGGGCCGCGTGCCGCGGGCGCAACTGCCCGTCACGGACGAGATCAAGGTCGGCGACCAGTTCCGCACCGGTCCGGATGCGTTTGCGCCGATTGTGCGCGTCGTCGCGCTCGAGGGCGAGGACGTGGTGCTCGACGCGAATCACCCGCTGGCCGGGCAGACGTTGTTCTTCGAGGTCGAGTTGACGGCGGCGCGCGCCGCCACGACCGACGAGGTGGCACAGGCCCGCGCGGCGATGGGCGGTTGACGCCGGCGCTGCGGAATTATCCCCCTTACCTTCCGACCATGAAAGTTCTCGGCATCGACATCGGCGGCTCCGCGTTCAAGGCGGCGCCCGTGGACACCAAGACGGGCAAGCTGCTCGCGGAGCGTTTTCGCGTCCCGATCGCCAGCCCTTGTCCCAAGGCCGAGGGCTTGGCGGCGGCGCGGGCGATCGCCGAGCACTTCCGCTGGAAGGGACGGATCGGCATCGGCTTCCCCGGCATCATCGCCGACGGCTGCATCGGCGCGGTGGGCAACCTCGGCGCCGAGTGGGAAGGGCAGAACGGCAGGCTGATCTTCGCGCGCGCCACGCGCTGCCCGGTCGGGTTGGCGAACGACGCGGATGCGGCCGGACTGGCGGAGATGCGTTTCGGCGCCGGCAAAAACCGGCAGGGCACGGTGCTGATGCTGACCTTCGGCACGGGCATCGGCTCGGCGCTGTTCCACCGCGGGCAACTTTTCCCCAACGCCGAACTCGGGCACATCCCGTGGGACGGCGCGCCGATCGAGCAGTTCGCGTCGGCGGCGGTGAAGACGCGGCTCGATCTCGATTGGGCCGAGTGGACCGAGCGCGTGAACGTCTACCTCAAGGTCGTCGAGCGCCTCTTCTCGCCGGAACTGATCATCATCGGCGGCGGCGTCAGCCAGGACCACCGCATGTGGTTCAAGCTGCTCCGCACGCGCGCCAAGGTCGTGCCGGCAAAACTGCACAACGACGCCGGCATCGTCGGGGCGGCGCTGGCGGGGTTGTGACATGCACGCGCCCCGTGTCCTCATCGTGGGGCAGGGCCTCGCGGGCACGGCGCTCGGGCTGGAACTGGAAACGGCGGGCATCGCCTTCCTCGTGGCCAGCGCCGGACACGACGACGCGGCGTCGCGTATCGCCGCCGGCCTGATCAATCCGATCACGGGCCTGCGCGCGGTGAAGTCCGCGCAGGTCGACACGCTGCTGCCCGAGGCCGAGGCGTTTTATCGCCGCGCGGAGCAGACGCTCGGCGTGCGGCTGTGGCAACCCATGGGACTCACGCGCCGTTGGCGCGATGAGGCCGAGCGCGCCGCGCTCGCGGCCAAGATCGCAAGCGGGGCGCTGGCGCCGTTCGCGGGGCCGGGGTCGTTCGGGCCCGACGGCGTGCGCGTGCAAGGTGCGGCGCGGGTGGATTTGCCGGCGTTGCTCGCGCACGCGGAGCGCCGCTGGTTGGACGCGGGGCGATTGCGGCGGGTGCTGGTGCGCCGTGAAGAGATTGCAGTCGATGACGCTGGCGTGCGGTGGGGAACGGAAAGTTTCTCGCACGTCGTGCTCTGCACCGGGGCGGGGGAGTTGGGGCGCGCGTGGTTTTCGGCCGAGCCTTTCGCTCCGGTGCAAGGGGAGATCCTCACGCTCGCGGACGCCGGAGTCGCGGCGGACGAGGCGCGCAACGGCGGCGGACATTGGCTGCTCGGGATCGGCGCGGGGCTGGCGCGCGTCGGCGCGACTTTTGTGCGCGGCGAGGGTGCGGGGGGTGTCACATCGGCGGCGCGGGAGAAATTGACGGTGGTCGCGCGGGAGCTCGGCGCGGCGAGCGGGGCGCGCGTGGTCGAGCAAGTCGCGGGCGTGCGGTTGATATTGCCGGACCGATTGCCGGTGGCCGGGATCTCCGCGGTGCAGTCGCGCGTGGGATTCTGCGGTGCGCTCGGTTCGAAAGGTGCGTTGTGGGCACCGCGGCTGGCGCGGGCTTGGGTTGAGCATCTGGTATGTAATGCGGACTTCCCGTCGGATTTTGCACAGGGACGATTTGTGATGCGTTGAATGGTTGTGGGCCTTCGTGCATGACCGGCCTGCAGTCGTCCCATTATCGGGAAAATTTATCCGCTTGTGTCTCGTATGTCTGAAACGAGAAAATTTGCCCGTCATGACCAAGCAACGGCTCACAATACGGATTGGCTGGCTGATTTTCCCGACTGCGTTCCGTTTGACCGTTGCGAACGGGATTTGCGCCATGGGGCGATCGATTGGACGCAACCGCCGGGCGGATCAACCAGCTGGCGTCGATCGCCGCGGGATTATGAGCCGCAAAAAAGGCCATGGCTTGACGCTCGATCTCCCGTCCCGTTTCCGTCTGCGTCCCGCTTGAGCACACATGACCGCCAACAAGATCAAAACCCTCGTGATTGACGATGAACCTGCGGCGCGTCGTGGCATCCGCACGCTGCTCGAGCGAGATTCGGATATACTCGTGGCAGGCGAGGCGGCGACTGGCTCGGAAGCGGTGAAGAAAATCCGTGAGCTGAAACCCGATCTGGTCCTGCTCGACGTGCAAATGCCCGAAATGAACGGGTTCAAGGTGCTCGAATCATTGGGTGATGTCAGCCTGCCGGCGGTCATCTTTGTCACGGCTTACGATCAGCATGCATTGCAGGCGTTCGAGATGAATGCGGTCGACTACCTGCTCAAGCCTTACGACGACGATCGATTCTGGGCCGCCGTCCGTCGCGCCAAAGCCGAGATCGTCCGCCGCCAGACCGATTTGCTCGGGAGCAAACTGACGACCCTGCTCAACTATCTGAAGACATCGACCCCCGGCGGTGCTTCTGCCGCCACCCATGCGCCCGCCTCGCCTTCTGCGCCTGCGGCCAGCAGCTCAGGTCAGGACACGATCACGCGCGATCGCATTCTCCTCAAGGCCGGTGGCGAGATTTATTTCCTCAAAGCCGATGAGATCGACTGGATCGAAGCGGAGGGCGATTACATGAAATTCCACGCCGGTGGACGCGTCCATTTGTTGCGCGAGACGATGGGCAATCTCGAAGGCCGGCTCGATGCGAAGCGCTTCATCCGCATCCATCGCTCGACCATCGTGAATATCGACCGCGTGAAGAAGCTCAGTCCTTCCTTTGCCGGTGAGTATGCCGTCATCCTCCACGACGGCTCGAAGCTTCGCCTCAGCCGCGGATATCACGATCGGTTGCAGGAACTCATGCGCAACGCGATTTGAGTCATGTTGCGCTTGGCATATCCCAGCAGATCGACCGCGGGGTGAGGAAGTTGTCGCCTCAGTGGACAGGACCCCGTCCATCCCGCCGCGCACCCGTTTATCCCAAAAACACCTGCGACCGGCCGCGTAGTCTTGTGTTATAGAGCTGTTCTTTGCCGCGCGCCGTGCATTTCCGGGTAAAATCCCGACCCCAATGCGCTTGGCCGCGTAATCCCAGCTTTTCATCGCAATGCCGTTCCAAGAATCACGCGGAACCCTTTGCTCCACAACGTTCGTAGTTATCAGTTGTGTTGCAGAGGGGCCCCGTCGGGGCCCCTCTGTGTTTTTCGGGGGAGGCGATTCACACGGCGTCGGTGAACCCAGTCTGGTCAAACCTTTATCAGCCTGATTTTTTCACCCTTCTCCTCACCTGAACATGTCCAACGCCACCCCCCAGCCTGTCGCCGTGCCTTCCGCGGCCGCCGCCAAGAAAAAGTCCCGCACGCGTCTCTATCTCGTGCTCGGTAGCGTCCTCGTGCTTGGCGCGCTCATCGCCGCCGGCATCGCCAAGGGCCGCAGCGAGGAAAAGCCCATCCAAGTGACGACCGAAAAGGCCTTCGTGAAGAACATCACGCAGATCGTCACCGCCACCGGCAAGGTCCAGCCCGAGACCGAGGTGAAGATTTCACCCGAAGTCGCCGGCGAGCTGATCGAGATCGCCGTCCGCGAGGGCCAACCCGTCAAGCGCGGCGACCTCCTTGTCCGCATCAAGCCCGACTTCTACAAGGCCCAGCTCGAACAACAGGAGGCCGCACTCGCCTCCGCCAAGGCCTCCAGCGTCCTCAGCCAGGCGCGCCTCACCAAGGCCGAGCAGGACTTCAAGCAGAGCAACGACCTCTACCAGAAGCAGCTCATCTCCGACGCCGAGTTCATCGCCGCGCAGACCAACCTCAACGTCGCCAAGGCCGACTTCGAGAACTCCCTCGCCCAGATCCGCCGCACCGAGGGCTCCCTCGACCAAGCCCGCGACCAGATCGCCAAGACCATCATCTACGCCCCGATCGACGGCACCATTTCCTCCCTCACCAGCGAAGTCGGCGAGCGCGTCGTCGGCACCAACCAGTTCGCCGGCACCGAAATCATGCGCATCGCCAACCTCGAGAGCATGGAAGTCCGCGTGAAGGTGAACGAGAACGACATCATCAACGTCAAGGTCGGCGACCGCACCGCCGTGAACGTCGACGCCTTCCCCGGCCGCCGCTTCGAAGGCCGCGTCCGCGAGATTAGCAGCTCCGCTCTCACTGCCGGTTCCACCGGCAGCTCCGCCGCCGCCCTTGTCGCCTCCGCCTCCGACGAAGTCACCAACTTCCTCGTCAAGATCAGCATCGTCGACCGCGACGAGCGCCTTCGCCCCGGCATGAGCGCCACCGTCGACGTCGAGACCGCGACCGTCACCGGCGTCGTCGCCATCCCTGTCCAATCCGTCACCGTCCGCGCCGAAGGCGGCAAGACGACCGAGGACATGCAGAAGGAACGCGCCAAGGCCGCCAAGGAACGCTCCGGCAACGAACTCGAACTTGTCCGCGAACGCGACGACGCCCGCCGCGACCTCGAACGCCTCCAGCGCGTCGTCTTCGTCAAGCAGGGCGACAAGGTCGTCATGCGCCCCGTCGAGACTGGCATCGCCGACAACACCCACATCGAGATCAAGTCCGGCATCCAAGCGGGCGACGAGGTGGTGTCCGGCAGCTACGCCGCCATCAGCCGCCGCCTCAAAGACGGCGCCAAGGTCATGCTCGAGAAGCCCAAGAAGGACGAAACCAAGTAACCGGGTAGCGCGCGGACACCGGTCCGCGCCGCGGCCGCGTTCCGCCTCGCCGCCCACCCGCTCCGCCCATGTCCACTTCTTCCAGTCCCGCCCCCGCGGTCAATCGCAGCTACCGGACGCCCGGCCCGCTCGTGATCGACATCGCCGGCGTCACCAAGCTCTACCAGATGGGCGAGGAGACCGTGCACGCCCTCCGTGGCGTCGCCCTCCAAGTCCGCCGCAACGAATACCTCGCCATCATGGGACCCTCCGGCTCCGGCAAGTCGACGCTCATGAACATGCTCGGCTGCCTCGATACGCCCACCAGCGGACACTACCAGTTCGCCGGCAAGGACGTTTCCGCCATGACCGACGACGAACTCGCCGACATCCGCAACCGCGAGATCGGCTTCGTCTTCCAGACCTTCAACCTCCTTCCGCGCTCCACGGCGCTCGCCAACGTCGAACTCCCGCTGATCTATGCCGGCCTCGGCCCCGACGACCGGCGCGAGAAGGCCATCCAGGCCCTCCACAACGTCGGTCTCGGCGAGCGCATGAGCCACAAGCCCAACGAACTCTCCGGCGGCCAGCGCCAGCGCGTCGCGATCGCCCGCGCTTTGGTCAACAACCCCTCCATCATCCTCGCCGACGAGCCCACCGGCAACCTCGACTCGCGCACTGGCGAGGAGATCATGCAGCTCTTCGAGGATTTATATGCTCAGGGCAACACGATCATCGTCGTCACGCACGAGGAGGACATCGCCCGTCACGCCCGCCGCATCGTGCGGTTGCGCGACGGCCTGATCGAATCCGATGTGCGCCAGGTCTGAATGCGGATTGCGGACTGCGGATTGCGGATTTCCCAACCATGAAAAGCGCCGAACTAAAACAGCGAACCAAGCAGTTCGCGCTCCGCGTGATCCGGCTGACGGA
>CAYYVB010000096.1:0-9569 GCA_964475035.1 uncultured Opitutaceae bacterium
ACGCTAAAACCGCTTCGCGATGCTTGGCGGCATGGGCTCGATCTGCGCGGCGGGCAATACGCGGCGGAGTACATTGCAAAGTTTGGCCACGATTCCGCATGGGGACTCTCGTCAGAGGTCACACGACCCCATGCGAAAGTGGGGCTGCGTCGAGCTGCCGGCGCGGGTGAACACTTCACGCCGTTTGCATTGCTGGAATGGGCTCAGGGCGGCGATTCAACCGCGCGGGCGGCATTCGTCGAGTATGCATCGGTCTACAGCGGCCGCCGGATGCTCGTATGGTCGCGCGGCCTCAAGGCGGCGCTCGGCATCGAGGAAATCGCCGACGACGTCGCGGCCGAATCCTCGATGCCCGAGGAGCAACGCATCGGCATCATGCATGCCGACGATTACGCCGTCATCATGAAGGGCAGGGCGCTGGGCGAATTCATGGAATACGCTGCAACGTGTTGCCTGGATCCGGACACCGGCCAGCGCGACATTGACGAGTACGTTGCCGCGCTGCGCGAGCGGCTGAAGGGCAGGGCGCCACCGGCGCGGCCGGATCTCGTCTCGCCGCGCGGCGCGCACTGGTCGTACCCTGGGATGGCGCAATGAACCTGCCAGAGCTGCAACGGCGCACGATGAACGTCATACACCATCCCTACGTGCCGGCGCCCGTGCGCGATCTCGTGATGGAACTGCTATCGACCTTGGCGGAATTGGACAATCGACTAACCAAGCTCGAAAGGTCCAACGATGGCGACGGGAGACAAGCTCGGTAAACTGGTCTGCCCATGCTGCGGCGGCGCATGGGAAGCTACCGAAATGAAGGGCGGCGGGACGTCGCTCAAGTGCGAACGCGGTTTCGTCGGCTGGGCGAAGGGGCCGCGCTCCAATGCCGGCATCGTGGCGCAGCTCAAGCCGGCCTCGAGCTCGAGCTCGGCGCCGGCTGCCAAACCTGCACCGGCGCCGGCCGCCAAACCCGCACCGGCCAAGCCTCGAAAAAGCCTGCTCGCGACGCTGCTCGATGGGGATGACGAATGAACCCCACCGACGAGCAACCCAGCGCGCCGGACCTTGAGCTAGCCGCGATTCAACGCGAGGCGGCCGCGCTCGAAACTGAGCAACGCATCGAGCTGAACCCCGACGATCCGGCCGCGCAACCGCCGGCGCCCGTCGACCATACCCAGGAAGCGCGCGAGCTGATCGACTTCGCCCATGCCGCGCTCGTGCCGTTGTATCCCTCGCTCGAAAAGGTCTACACCGACGACGTGCGCCAGCGCATCGCGGTTGCCGGCGGCCGGCTGCTGAAAAAGTACGGCGTCGACATGGCGGCGCTTTTCGGCGAGTGGGGCGAAGAAATCGGCTTCGCACTGGTAACGCTGCCGCTGATCGTGCCGACCGTGCAAGCGATCCGCGCCGATCGTGAAGCGGCCGCCAAGGCGCCGGCCTCGAGCTCGAGCTCGAGCTCGGCGCCGGCCGTGCATGCCGACATGCAAACCCGCGCCGGGGATCCGCCACCGGCCGGACCGAACCCGCTCGAGCGATTCGGGCAGTAACCCATGCAGCTCGCCAACATGGTCGCCGTGATCGGCGGAACCGGCACCGGCAAAACGTATTGGATGCGCCAAGAGCTGAAGCGGCGCAACCCTCCGCGCCTGCTCGTGTGGGATCCCGAAGCCGATCTTTCCGACCTGGGCGACGTCACCGTATCGGCCGGCAATGTCGGGCAGCTCGTGCAGCTCACCGAGGGCGAACGATGGCGAATCGTCTACGTGCCACCCTTCCGGCGCGATCTCGCTGAACGCGCGTTTAACACGTTCTGCAGAATCGCGTTCTACAGGGCGCAGCAAGGGCGGCCGGCGCTTGTCGTCGTCGACGAGCTATCGACCGTCGTGCGCGCCGGATACGCGCCCGAGTATTGGACGGCATGCGTTTCCCGAGGGCGTAAGCGCGGGCTGTCGATCATGGCCGCATCGCAGCGGCCGGCGCGCATCGACAAGGATTTTTGGTCGCAGGCAAACCGGATCCGATGCACTGCGCTCGGCTATGCCGAAGATCAAAAGGCAATGGCGGCCGCGCTGGGCGTCGACCTGGGCGACGTCGTCGCGCTGCAAGGTTTCGAGGCGATCGAACGCGATCGAAACGCGCCGGCGGCCGCTCGTCGTACGAAAACCGCTTGACACGCTCGATCAAGGCAGTGTGAGCCTTGGAACCGTTGCGTTTCCATCATCCTCAACGGACCAAAGGACACCATGCCATGAAAGGCGCTCTCCGCATCGCAGTCATCGCCGTCGTCGCCGTCGCCATCGCCAAGCGGTTGCCGATCACGTCGCAATTCGTCTAATCCGCTGACCTACCGGGGAGCCAATCGCATGGCCGCTCAGTACCGCATTAAGCGGAAAATCCAAACGATGACGATCGCCGCGAACTCGTTCGGCATCATCGACCTTCCGAGGCAGTACGACTACGAGGGGCTACACCTGCGCATTTCGGCATCGCTCCAAGTCACCGGCGCGGCGACGTCCGTGCGTGCCGAGGCGCCGTGCCAGCTCGTGCCGCGCATCGAAGTCATCGCCGACGGCAAGAACACCATCTATTCGGCCCCGTTCTGGTACGCCTGTCTGGGCAACCTGCCGCGACATATCAAGGCATCGGGCGCTCGCGCGACGACGCCACCCAGCGGCACCGGCGCCGCCACCTATGCCGTCGAAGCCATCGGCATCGTGGATTTTCAGACGGTCGACGGCGTCAGGCCGAAAGATTCCAACTTCCGCACGCGCGGGTTAAGTCTGCTTCAATTGCGCCTGACCTACGGCGCAGCGGGCGATGCGTTCGTCGGTGGAACGGTCGCGTTCAGCGGTACGCCGATCGTCGAGGTCAGCTCGGCCGAATGCGTCGAGGAAACCGATGCGGCCGGGAACTTCGTCACGTCGCCGATCGCGCTCAAGAAAGTTTCCTACCAGCAACAGGCGTTCTCGTCGTCGAACTCGGCGGCCGAATTCAGGCTGCCGGCGGGGAACATGATTCGCGGCGTCACGCTGCGAACCGTGGGCGCGGCAACCGCAGGCGAACCGGCAACGACCATCCTGAACAACCTGCAACTGTTGTCCGGTGTCGATGTGCGCGTCAACCTGTCCGGTGCAGCGCTGCGCGCGATGGAAAACGCCGATTACGGCCAAGTCCTCGCGGGCTACTATCGCGCCGACCTGCTGACCAAGGGCGGGCCGCTCGTCAATATCACGGACCTGTGGGACGTGACACGACAGGCGGAACCGAAGGCGGTCATCGACGTGACCGGCGGCGCCAACGTGCAAGTCGAGTGCGTCACCGAGGAGTACATCCTCGCCGCCGCCGCGGCGTAACGATCGTCATGCAGTAACCTGCGCGGCCCAGGCGGCCGCGCATTGTCTTTGACCGGGCGCGCGCAATGCCAAGAGACTATGAGGGCATGATCGAGGCGCAAGAGCGGAGCAACGCTCGGGCCTGGGAATCGTCCATCCTCGCCGGCAATCCGACCTTCGCGGGTTTCAATCCCAGCGGATCGGGGATCATGCTGCCCAATGGCGGCGTCGTGCAGTATGACGAGGCGCTATTCTCCAAGGTGCGGCCAGATCTGACCTGGTCAATCGATGACGTTCGCACCTACGGATACGACAATTCCCTCGAAAAATCCCAGGAGGGGCGCTCGTTCCAGCAGTACCTCGAGGGCGACACGTCGCCATGGGTCGTATCGGCCGATGGGCAATCGGTGTCGTACAGTCCGACCAAACAGCAATCGCGCGTGATGCCCAAAAGCGAAGGCGCAATTGCTGGGCTGAAAGCCTTTCTGACCGAGTCGCCGGGGCTTTATCCGGTATTCATCGCGGCCGGAGTCGCGGGCGCGCAAGCGGCCTTTGGGGGCGCGGCAGCCGGTGCGGAGTCCGGACTCGGCGCCATCAATTCGTTCGATTCCGGCGCGATGGCGAGCATTCTGGGCACTGACGTCGCCAGCTCGGCCGCCACGGTCGCGGCCGGATCGACGTTGACGCTGCCCAGCGCATCGACCGGCGCGGCCGCCTTATCCACGCTCAAGACCGGCGCCGAAGTCGCGAAGTCCGTAGGCGCCATTACAAGCTCGGCGCTGCTGATCGATTCGGCGGTTAGCGGAACCAAACCTAGCACCGGCGCACCGGTCGCGCCGGCACAAAATCCCATCTTTCTCACGCTCGGAGGTCAAGACACCATGGCAACCGCATCGAAACAAACCGCGCAGCCGGCCAGCGCAACGGCAACGGCCAAATCCTTTGACTGGCAATCGCTGTTGCCGCTCGCCGTGCTGGTCGTCGTCGTCGTCGCACTGTCCGACGAACTCAAGGGCTAACATCGTGGAGTTCAACGCGCTCGATGCCGAGGATTACGCGCTCGGGCAGGCGATGGTCGGATACATGCCGTCGTCGACCCCGTCGTGGCAAGTAGAAAGCTATCCGGACAGCATTCCCGCCGGCACGACGCCGACCAATTCGAACGGATGGAGCGCGGCCGCCTTTGTCGACGCTCTGAAGTCCGTATCGAGCGGCATCACGGACGTCGCGAAAACCGTCTATGGCATCGAGGCGGCCGCAGGGAAGGCGAGTCTGCAACGGCTGCAATTCGCCACGGCCACCGACGTGGCACGCACGCAGGCGGCCACGGCGCGCGATGTGGCGCTTGCGCAGTCGGCCACCGAAGTCGCCAAGGCCCAGGCGGTACTTGCCCAGGCGCAGCAGACGGCGCGATTGCAAAGCCAGCTCGCCACCGGCGGCGGCATGAACGATCTCGTTCTGCTCGGCCTGCTCGGTTTCGGTATCTGGTGGATGGTCAAGGCGGCCGCATGAAAGCCAAGTATGAGGCGATCGCCTACGTCGTGACGATCGGGCTCGGTGTCTACGTGGCATGGTCGATCTTCGCTCGCGCGAAAGATGGGCTCACCGGCGGCGCGAGGGCGGTACTCGATGCTGTCAACCCAGCGAACCCCAACAACATCGTCGCCAAGGGGGCGGATGCGATCGTGCAGGCGGTCACCGGGGATCCCAACACGTCAGTCGGATCGAAGCTCTATGACATCTTCAACCCGAACGCGCCACGCGCCGACGCGCCGGCGGAGCTGCGACCGCAACCGCATTCGGCGGCCATTCTTCAGCTCTACGGGCCGTCGACGAGAACGCGCGAAGATGAGGCATGGATGGCCGCGCAGCTCTACGGGCCGACCGTGCAAACGGCAGACGTTGACGATCAAGAGCAAGGGCAGTTTTTCATGACGGCGGATCCTGCGGCGATGGCCGCCGATCGGCTGCGCTACGGGGTGAAAGTGCGATGAACATGGAACGATTCCCAGGGCTGGCGCAGCCCGTGCAAGACATGCAGGCGGTGCGTGATCGCCGACGAACTGGCGTGCTTTACGTCGATGTCAACCTGTCGACGGCGCGCAGTGTCGCGGCCGGCACCGGCCTCGTTTTGCCCATTCAAGGCACCATCCTTTACATCGACCAGCGGCCGAACACCGGCGTCGCTCAGGTGCACCTGGTCGACGAGACTTTTACGATCGCGAATACGCCGATCACGGTGTTTTCCGGGTACATCCTCAAGGCACCATTCACTCAGCTTGTCGTCGAAAACGGCGCGCAACCGGGCGCGACGCTGCGGATTCTGTACGGCGTCGATATCGACTTCATGCCGGGAATAGGCGCCGGCGTCACCGTGAACAATCCGATTAACGTGCTCGATGTCATCGATCCGAGTTGCCAAATCGATACCGTCGCGCCCGGTGTCGGTATCGGTACGATCATCACGACCATCCTTGCGCCGGCATCGAATCCGCGCGGCGTGCGGATCCGACGTGTCGCCCAATTCGTGACGGCCGGCGCCGGCGGATCCATCACGCAATGGGTGCTTGCGGCCAGCGCGGCGCCGACCGGGTTACTCGATCAATCGAATGCCGTACTGCTGGGCGCGCTCGCCAACACGACAACGAATACGGTTCAGGCGGACACCGGGCCGCAGAATCGGCAAATCCCTGCCGGCTGGGGTCTGTACGCGGTGTCGTCCATCGTCACGGCAGTCGCAGGCGGGAACGGCATCAACCTAGCTTATGAGGTGCTGTGATGGGCTATCGAAACGTCATCGTCACCGGCCTGCCTGGGGAACCGGGCGCGGTGTTGCCGGGAAGCGAACTCATCGCCGCGGTGCGACTGTCGACCGAGGCGAAGGCGGCCGGCCTCGAGGGAAAAATCTTTCTCGTCGATGACGACGGCAAGCTCGCAGAATTGAACACGTCGACCAAACAGAAAGGGGCGCAGCTCGCGAAGGCGCCGTGGGCACCATGAAGCATCTCGCGCTCTTTCTCGCATCGGCGGCCGCGCTCGCGGCCATCCTCTTTTCGAGGATCCGAATCGCGCAGTCGTCCGCATCGGGCCAGCCGGCCGACGAGCTGCCCGAGGGTATCGTATCCATCCTAGCGCCGATCACAGAAAGCATTCAGGATGCCGTCGCAAGGGCGCCGGCGATCTTCGCCGAGGCGGGCGCGAGCATCGAGGCGGCCGCGCGCAAGCTCTTTGCACTGCCACCGGCGGCCGCCCCGTATGCCGAGGCAATCCGGGCAGCCGAAGCTGCGAACGGCATTCCAGAGTCGCTGCTCGGTCGCGTGCTGTATCAGGAAAGCAGATTCCGCCCCGAGATCATCAACGGCGCCGTGCGCTCGCCTGCCGGCGCCGTAGGTATTGCGCAATTCATGCCGGCGACGGCGCGAGAATGGGGCGTCACGCCGACCGATCCGTATAGCAGCATCGACGGTGCCGGGCGCTACCTGCGATGGCTATACGATCGTCTCGGTTCCTGGGATCGGGCGCTCGCCGGCTATAACTGGGGCATCGGCAACGTGCAACGCCAGGGGCTCGATGCGGCGCCGGCCGAGACTCGCGCATATCTCGATCAAATCCTTTCCGACGTGGATGTAACGTGATGGACTGGTTGACACCGCAATTGCTGGTCACGCTGGCAAGTCAGTTACTCGCCGCAGGTGCGGTCTATGGCGGGATCCGCGCGGATCTGCGCCACATTCACGAGCGCATCGAAAGCGTGAAGGAAGAAGTGGAGCGCGCGCACGCGCGCATGGATCAACTGTTGATGAAGGGGGCAAATTGAAGTCGATCAGTGCATACACGTTTTTCCGGACACCGGCGCCCGGTGTCGTGCCCGAATTCGTCGTGAGCGAATTCGTCGCCCATGATGGCCAGCTCGAGCATTACACCGAGGGCAGGCTGCGTGCCGTCGTGCCGGCGGCCGGCTGGGATGCCTACGAGCGGGAATGGCCAGCCTGCAAGCCTGTCGTCGACGAGCTGCGCGCGGCGCCCGTCGTCGTCAAGACGGTCTACACCGGCGCGGAAGCCTTGGCGAAGCAGAAAGAGGTCGAGGACTTGGCGCGCCTGGGCGAGCTTGGGTAAGCCGTGAAAACCTACCTGCCATCCCTGCCGCAAATCAGTCGCGAGACGATTGCCGTACTCGTCGCCACGATCGCGGCCGCCTACATCATTTCCCGCTTTCCGGCCGTGCAAAGGTTCGTGCGGGATAACTCGCTCAACGGGTGAACCATGCGCGATGAACATATGTTCGATGGCGTGTCGTCGATGCTGCTTTCTAGCGGTGGCGGTGACATTTTGATTACGAACACGCTAGCCGAAACCCCGTTTTTGAGCTTTCAAGCGTAGTCGGACGGTAACTCGTTCGATCGCTTCAGCTCGTCCAAAAGCTGCGCCGTCGTGTGCATCGCGGGATCTCCTTTGCCAAGGTCGTACGATTGTCGATCGATAGACAATCGACGCACAAGCTCGTGCGTCTGTTGTGCAACCCGCGCCGTTTGTGTAGGATCCGCCTTGTCCGCGCCCGGTGTCGGTCCTCTGCCAAGGTCCGCGCCGGCCGGACACCCTCTCACCTTGGCAAAGGAATCGAACGATGAACACCTTCCCAGCGGACCCCGACATCGAGCAAATGCTCGTCGAGCAGCCGATCGGCTGGACCTGCTACGGCTTCTATCAGGGCTGCGGCTGCCCGACCTGCCAGCTCGCCGGCAATCTGCAAAAGTCGCTCATCGCCACGCAACGGCAACTGCTGAACGCTGAGAAAGGGCGCGGCCATGCCCTTTGATGCCGTCGATATCCACGCAGGCAACACCGACCTGATCGACGCGGCCGTGAACGTAGCGCGCGAACACGGCGCCACCGAAACCCGCGAGCGGATCCTGGGCGACATGCTCGCCTTCGGCGCCGTCGAGGTTCTGCGCCGGGCGCGCCGGACCCGCGAGCTCGAGCAACTCATGCCGCTCATGCCGGGGAAAGGGGCGCTCCAATGACCGACCAACGCGCCCAGGCGCTCGCCGCGCTCATTCCGGCGATGCAGACCTACATCGAACTCGGCGAAGCGATTGCGGCAGCTCTGCGGGATCAAGAGCTGCCGTTTTCATTGCCGCAGGCGGCCGCGCGCAGCGTGCACAGCGGGTTAGTGAAGCTCGCGGCGGCCGAGATTCTGGCCAGGGCACCCCAAACGGCCGAGGGCGTCGCCAAGCGGCTGGCAGGGCTCGCAACGCCGAAGCGGGAAGCGGCATGATCGAGCGCACGCATATTTTTCGCGTCGATGGTCTTGAACTGGAAGGGCTCGAGCGGCTGCTCGGAGTGGGCCTTGATGAAACGTGCGGCGTCTGGCCTGCCGACGAAACCCGCGCCGCTGAAGAGTTACGACCGATCCTCGAAGGTGCCTCGCGGATCGAGGTTCATGTATTTCGCAGCGTGCCCGGATGACTGCGCCGGCCACGCCACCGGCCGCGCGGGCGGCCGGGCCCCTTCTCGGTATAATTGCGAAATCCATACACGCCCAGCGCGCGCCGAAGCCCCGAAAACCGGAAGCGGCCATCAAGGCCGCCGGCGCGCAGCGGATGCGCTACGAGCTGCAACGGGTCGCCCAGGGCCTACTTTTCCGCCACGATGCGCCCCACGATGCCCAGCATCGCACCTGCTGGTGCCACCGGCGGATAAAAAACCGCGACGAAACGCTGACCGTGTACCGGGCGGCCGATGGCGGGCGGGCGCGGATCGAGGGCATCGGCACCTGCGGCAACGTGTGGACGTGTCCCGTATGCTCGTCGAAGGTGTGCGAAATCAGACGCGACGAGCTGAATACGGCCATGCTGGTCGCCAACGCCTTGGGCTATCACGCCTACCTTCTGACGCTGACGAGTCCGCATACGGCAGAGGATTCGCTCGACGAGCTGCTGACGCGGCAGAAAAAGGCGCTCCAATCGTTCCGGAACTCGCGCGGCTTCAAGCGGATCTGCGAACAGTACAAGCGCCTGGGCGCGATCCACGCGAGTGAATGCACATGGGGCATGAACGGATGGCATCCTCACGCGCACGACCTTTGGTTCGCATCGGCAGGTCTCGAGGCGGATTTTTCGGCTATCCGCCGGCTGCGCGGCTTATGGCTGCGCGCGCAGCTCAAGGCCGGACTCTTGCGCCTGGATGGTACGCTAAAACCGCTTCGCGATGCTTGGCGGCATGGGCTCGATCTGCGCGGCGGGC
>CAYYVB010000097.1:0-9487 GCA_964475035.1 uncultured Opitutaceae bacterium
GCCAGGGTCGCTGCACGCGACGAACCGGCCCCGACTGGTTCAATATTCGATAGCTGAAATGCGGACTGCGGCGGGGTGGGCAAGCAAAAGGCCGGGCTGGGGGCCCGGCCTGAAGGTGAGTGGTTGAAGCGACTTCGCGGGGGCGGCGCAGACGGAGTCTGCGCCCTACCTTAGGCGAGTTTGGCGCCGAGGCGTTTGGCGGCGCGTTCGAGGGCGTCGGCCATGTCGGAGGGTGTGACGGCGACCTCGATGCCGCATTCCTGGAAGACGGCGATCTTGGCGGCGGCGGTGTCCTCGGCCCCGCCGATGACGGCCCCGGCGTGGCCCATGCGGCGGCCGGCCGGAGCCGTGGCGCCCGCGATGAAGCCGGCGACGGGCATCTGGCAGTGGGCCTTGATCCAGCGGGCGGCCTCGACTTCGGCGCTGCCGCCGATCTCTCCGATCATGATGATACCCCAAGTCTCGGGGTCGTCATTGAACATCTTGATCACGTCGAGGTGTGAGGTGCCGTTGACGGGGTCGCCGCCGATGCCGACGCAGGTGGACTGGCCGATGTTTTTGACCGTGAGCTGCCAGACGGCTTCGTAGGTGAGGGTGCCGGAGCGGGAGACGACGCCGACGTGGCCTTTCTTGTGAATGTAGCCGGGGGCGATGCCGATGCGGCAGCCGCCGTGCGAGTCCTTGCCGGCGCCGGGCGTGACGATGCCGGGGCAGTTCGGGCCGATGAGGCGCGTCTTCTTGCCCTGCATGGCGCGCTTCACCTGGATCATGTCGCGCACCGGAATGCCTTCGGTGATGGCGACGCAGAGCTCGAGGTTGGCGTCGACACCCTCGAGGATGGCGTCGGCGGCGAAAGGCGGAGGGACGAACACCGCGGAGGCGGTCGCGCCGGTGGCGGCGACCGCGTCGGCGACGGTGTTGAAGATTGGCACGCGGTGCGCGCCATGCTCGAAGAACTGGCCGCCCTTGCCGGGCGTGACGCCGGCGACGATCGCGGAGCCGTAATCGAGGGAGAGCTTGGTGTGGCGGCCGCCGAACTCGCCGGTGATGCCTTGGACGAGGACGCGGGTTTTTTCGTTAACGATGATAGCCATGTGAGTGATCGGTAAGCGGTGAGCAGTGAGCTGGGCCTTAGGCGACGAGCTTGACGATCTTCCGGGCGGCGTCGGCCATGGAGTCGGCGGACTCGATCGCAAGGCCGGACTCGGCGAGGGTCTGTTTGCCGGCGGCGACATTGTTGCCTTCGAGGCGGACGACGAGCGGGATCTTGAGGCCGAGCTCGCGGGCGGCGGCGACGACGCCGGTGGCGATCGTGTTGCAGTCCATGATGCCGCCGAAGATGTTCACGAGGATGCCCTTCACGTTCGGGTCCGTGAGGATGATGCGGAAGGCCGCCTGCACCTGGTCCTTCGAGGCGCCGCCGCCGACGTCGAGGAAGTTGGCCGGGCTGCCGCCGAAGTGCTTGATGATGTCCATCGTGCTCATGGCGAGACCGGCGCCGTTGACGAGGCAGGCGATGTTGCCGTCGAGGGCGATGTAGCTGAGTGAATATTTCGAGGCCTCGATTTCCTTCGGGTCCTCCTCGTTGAGATCGCGGAGGTCGACGATGTCCTTGTGGCGGAAGAGCGCGTTGTCGTCGAAGGAGACCTTGGCATCGAGGGCCATGACTTGGCCGTCGGGCGTGGTGATGAGGGGGTTGACCTCGACCATGGAGGCGTCGGTGTCCCACCACATCCGATAGAGGTTGGTGATGAGCTTGACGGCGTTCTTGAAGAGGTCGCCGGTGAAGCCGAGTTGGAAGGCGAGCTGGCGGGCTTGGTAGCCTTGGAGGCCGACGGCAGGGTCGACGAAGATCTTGAAGATCTTCTCGGGCGTCTCGTGGGCGACCTTCTCGATCTCGACGCCGCCCTCGGTGGAGGCGACGATGACGGGCTTCGAGGTGTTGCGGTCGAGGAGGATCGCGAGGTAATACTCCTTCGTGATGTCGGCGGCCTTGGTGAAGTAGATGGTCTGGACCTTGCGGCCGGCGGGGCCGGTCTGGGCGGTCACGAGGGTGTTGCCATACATCTTGTTGGCGAACTCGAGGGCTTCGGCCTTGGTCTTGGCGAACTTCACGCCGCCCTTGAAGCCGTCGGTGAACGTGCCCTTGCCGCGGCCGCCGGCGTGGATCTGGGATTTGACGATGAAGGGGCCCTCGCCGAGGGACGAAAGAGCGGAGTCGAATTCCGCGGGCGAGCGGGCGGGCACACCCTTGGGGACCGCGACACCGTATTTCTCGAACAAGGCTTTGGCCTGATACTCGTGAATGTTCATGGGGAAAGAGGGTGCTTTTTAAGCCACAAAGCCCGGGAAAAAGACACTCAAAAGATTCCGCGCCGTTTGCGGAAAACGCGCCATAAGCGGTGCGTCTGTGGAGGGCCCCGCGGGATTAGGGCGGGGCGGCTCCGTGGGCCGCGTCAGGTGCGGCGGGAGACAGTCTCGGGGGTTGCCATGGAACGGGCGGGGGGCATGATGGCGCGCCATGCAATCGCACGAGTTGCTCAAGGAGGTCCTGAAGAAAACCAGCGCCAAGCAGATCGCCGCCGACATGGGCCTCTCGCTCTCGCTCATCTACAAATGGGCCGAGCCGCCGGCCGAAGAGACGGGCAGCGGGGCGAACAACCCCCTCGACCGCATCGAGCAGCTCCTGCGCATCACCGGCGACACGCGCATCGCGCAATGGGTGTGCGAGCGCGCCGGCGGCTTCTTCATCACCAACCCGAAGCACAAGCCGCACGACTACAACCTCATCCCCACGACGAACAACATCGTGCAGGAGTTCGCCGACATGCTCGGCGTCATTGCCGTCGCCGCGGCGGACAACCAGATTTCCAAGGAGGAGGCCAAAGCCATCCGCCGCCGGTGGGAGGACTTGAAGTCGGTGACGGAGGGCTTTGTGCACCACTGCGAGGACGGGAGCTTTACGGCGCTGAAGCAGGAAGCGGCTGCCCGCGACAAGGGTGCGCACTGAGCGGAGTGAGCGTGCGCAGCGTGGCACGATTTTAAGCCGGGGCCGCCGGCAGAGGCCCGGCGGAGATCGCAGAGCAAGACCGCCGGGCTACGAAGCCGGGGTGACGATCGCAACGGGCAGGGACACCACGCCCTAAAGCGCTCGGGTGCCGCGAGCGTGGCGGGTGCGCTTCGGGCGCGTGGAATTTTTCGTGCGTTTTCGCGTTTGCGGCTCGATGCCGATGCGCGGGTCGCGCTGACGGGCGAGACGGACGAGCCTCTGCGCGAGGCGTTCGAAGGCGTCGTCGCTTTCCGGCAGGTAGAGCCACTTCGGCAGGATCGGATGCGGCCTGAGCACCGGAAACTCGGTCTGCAGGGCGGCGTGATGTTCGCGGCTCGTGCAGACGAGCACGCCGCACCACGGCTCCTCGCCGGCGCAGAAGCAGAGTGTCATCCTGCCGTCGAGGTAGGCGGCCTTGGCACCGAACATTGTCCGCAACACGAACCCCGCCTCCGCCTCGAGCGGTTCCCACAGCCAGGTGTGGCGGTGGATCTTCACGATCCGTTCGCGGGCCGGTTTCAAGGCAGCGAAGAGAAGAGTTCCGCCGTTTCGGCCGGCTTGCGCCACTGGGGATTGTGGTCGGCCTCCATGATCGTGACCGGCCAGCCGCGCATTCGGGCGCGCTCGGCGCAGCGCCAGAAATCGTCCTCCTCCGGTTGCTTGCCGGGATCGACAGTGAGGATGTAGGCGGCGGGGATCGCGGCGCGGGCGGGATTTTTCAGGGCGATCGGCTCGGTAAAGGTCCTCGCGGGATGCGGCACGTCGTAGGGATGCGGTTTGTCCGGTGCGACCCAGTGCGGCACCAACATGCCGTCGCGGAGCATCCGGGAGATCCACTCGCCGCTGCGGCCCATGACTTGGAGCGCGCTCTCGCCGTCGTCGGGGAGGATGGCATCGAGGTAGATGAGTTTGGCGAGGCGCTCGGGCACGCGGTCGGCGACCCCGCTGATGACCATGCCGCCGTAACTGTGGCCGACGAGGATGACGTGGTGGAGGCGCTCGAAGAGGATGACGTTAACGACGTCCTGGATGTGGGTCTCGAGGGTAAGGTCGGGCGAGGCGAGGTGCGCGCGCTCGCCGAGGCCGGTGAGCGTGACGCGGCGGACATCGTAGCCGCGGTCGCGGAGAAGCGGATCGACTTTGGAAAATTGCCACGCGCCGCCCCAGGCGCCGTGGACGATGAGCATGACGGGTTTGTCCGCCGGAGCGGCAGCGGCAGCAGCGGCGGCCAAGGCGACGCCGAACTGCAGTGAAAAAATGAGCCAGGCCGTGAGGAGTTTCACGCCTCCGCTGATGACCAAACGGTGTGCGCCGGTCAATTGCTCCGGTCTGGCGAGTGCCTAGCCGATCAGGCGCAGGGCGGCTTGGGCGGATTGATTGGCCTGCGAGAGCATCGCGGTGCCGGCTTGGACAAGGATGTTGTAGCGCGCGAGCTGGGTGGATTCCTGCGCGACATCGACGTCGGTGATGCGGCTGTTGGCGGCCTCGAGGTTGGCTTTGTTGACGCTGAGCACCTCCGCGGCGAAGCCGAGGCGCGATTGCTGCGCGCCGTTGGTGGCGCGGAATGTGGCCACATCCTGCAGTGCGGAGGTCACCGTGGTCAGCGCGAGATCGTCCAGACTTGAGACCGACGCGACGGAATGGGTGTTGCCGGATGTCTCACCGCTCGTGACGGAGAAATTTCTGATCTGCGAGGAGCCAAGCCCGTAGTTGTCGATGCGGAGCTGTCCCGAGGTCGCGCTGATGCCGGTCTGCGTGTCTGCGGGGGTGTTGGATCCGTTGAGGTAAGTGGTGGCGTTACCGGCGCCGTCGAAGGAGATGCGCACGCTGTGCCAGGCCCAGCGATTGATGTTCGAGCCCTCGGAGAAATCGGCGATGGTTTCGCCGCCCAAGCTGAAGGTCACTGAATCACCGCTGCCGGCGACATAGAGGTCGAACTCGATCTCCATCGGGCCGCTAAAGGTGTCGTTGGTGCGGACTGCGCTCTTCGGATACAATGTATTGCCAGAGACGCCGGGTGTGCCGGAGAGGGAGGTCCAATTCGAAAAGTCGGCGAAATTGTCGGTGAATGGCGAGAATGCCGGCGCATCGAGCAAGTCCACGGCGCCAATGGAAACCGCGCCACCTCCCTCGGCGGTGGTAGCGATCGAAAGGGCGTCGGGTCCGAAAAGCGCCTGGCCGTTGAACTTTTCACTGCCAAGGGAAAGCAACTGACTCTGAAGCTGGGCGAACTCGGCTTGGTAGTTCGCCCGATCGTCACTGTTCTTCGTCGGATCGGCATGGAGAGTCTTCAGTTCGCCGATGCGGCTCAGCAATTTTCCGGCGACTTGGAGCGCACCGTCCTGCGTTTGCAGGTAGGATATGCCGTTGGAGATGTTGGAGGAGGTCGCGCCTTGGCGCTTCGCGGCGGCGCTGAGCTTCATCGACACGGCAAGGCCGCCGGCGTCGTCGGCCGGGGTAACGATCTTCGAGCCGCTCGAGAGGCGGTTGAGGCTGCGCTGCAACGCCTGGTTCGAGACAGCCAGGTTGTTGCTGGCGACCGTCGCGGCGTAGTTGGTGTTGATGACGACCGACATGACTCGTCCTTGAGCGAAGTGGAGGCGGCGTCCCGGCCGCGGTGGGTCGTCAAGGGGATATGACGACAGGAGTGCTATCGTCGCAGGGCGGGAGAAGTTTAGTCGCGCCGAAATATTCCCGCTCCGCGCTCAAGTCGCGAGCGAGCGCGCCGATACCCGCGGTCAGCCGCGCTGCTGTTCAGGCGGAAGGTCACGGAGTTTAAGCTCCGGATTCTTCTCCACGAAATAGCGCATGGTCCAATCGTTCGGGAAGAGCACGACGGGGTTTTCGAACTTGTCGGCGCCAAAACTCACGCCGGTGGCGACGACCACGCGCGAGGTGTCGAAGCCCTTCGGACCCTTGAGCGAATCGGGAATATCCACCCACTTGAGCAGCGTCCACGGCGTTGGCGACAGGCGCGACTCGGCGCCGTATTCGCTCTGGAGGCGCCATTGCACGACTTCGAACTGCAGCGGACCGACGGCGGCGAGGAGCGTCGCGCCCGGCGGGGCGTTCTTGGCGGTGAAGGACTGGACGACGCCCTCCTGCAGGAGCTGCTCGAGGCCGGCGCGGTACTTCTTCGCGTCGCCCGCCGTCGGGTTCGAGATGTAGGTGAAGACCTCGGGCGGGAAGCGCGGGATCTCGTGGTAGAGGATCGTGCGGTCCTCCGTCAGGGTGTCGCCGATGCCGAAGGCGTCGTGGCCGACGAGCCCGATGACGTCGCCCGGCCAGGCCTCGTCCACCGTCTCGCGCTCCTGGCCGAAGAGCTTGTGCGACGAGGACAGGCGGACCTGGCGGCCCGTGCGCTGGTGGGTGACGACCATGTCGCGCTCGAACTTCCCGGAGCAGACCCGCAGGAACGCGATGCGGTCGCGGTGCTTCGGGTCCATGTTCGCCTGGATCTTGAAGATGAAGCCGGAGAACTTCGGGTAGTCGACGGGGACGACGCGGGAGTTCTCCTCGGTCGCCGGCTGCGAGGCCGCGCGGGCGATGTCCTCGAGACCCACGCCGGTGACCGTCAGCGCGCGGCGCGGCGCCGGCGGCACGGAGTCGCGGAGGAAGCCGTTGAGCAGGAGCTCGACGCCGAAGTTGTTCACCGCGGAACCGAAGTAGACCGGCGTCTGCCGACCGTGGCGCACCGCCTCGAGGTCGAGCGGATGGCCGGCGCCGTCGAGCATCGCGAGCTGCTCGGTCACGGAGGCGTAGGTGTCGTCGTCCAGCTTCGCGCGCACCTGCGGGTCGTCGAGCGAGGTGACGTTGACCGGCGCCTGGTAGGCGCCGCCGGGCACGCGCTCGAAGAGGTGCACCTGGCGGGACCGGCGGTCGAACACGCCCTTGAACGACGGGCCGTTGCCGAGGGGCCAGATGACCGGGGACGACTGCAGGCCGAGGACGCCCTCGAGCTCGTCGAGCAGCTCGAGCGGGTTGCGCGTCGGCCGGTCGCACTTGTTCATGAACGTGAAGATCGGCACGCCGCGGCGGCGGCAGACCTCGAAGAGCTTGCGCGTCTGCGACTCGACGCCCTTGGCGGCGTCGATGACCATGAGCGCGGCGTCGACGGCGGTGAGGACGCGGTAGGTGTCCTCGGAGAAGTCCTTGTGGCCGGGCGTGTCGAGCAGGTTGACCGCGCAGCCGGCGAAATCGAATTGGAGGACGGTGGACGAAATGGAGATGCCGCGCTGTTTCTCCAGCTCCATCCAGTCGGAGGCGGTGGCGCGCTGGTTCTTGCGCGCGGTGACGGCGCCGGCGAGGTGGATGGCGTTGCCGTAGAGGAGGAACTTTTCGGTCAACGTCGTCTTGCCCGCATCCGGGTGCGAGATGATCGCGAAGGTGCGGCGGCGGGCGATTTCTTGGGCGGCGTTGGACATGAAAGGGTCCACGGAAAGGCCCCGCGGCGGGGAGGGGAAGCCTTTTTTGGGGCGGGCGGGATTACAAAGTCCGCCCTCAACCGACCCGGCGCCGGTGCCGATGTGAGGGCATGGATCCCGTGAAACAGAAACTGTGGGCCGACCTGCGCGAAGTGCTGCGCGAGCTCGGGTCCGCGCTGTGGCCGGCGGGGCGTCGTCCAGCGAAGCCATTTTATGCTTCTGCGCCGGAGAAATCCGCGGATGATGCGAGCCTGTGCTACTTTCACTTAAACTGAAGCCCAACGCCAAGGGGCGCGTGCTCGAGGGACACCCTTGGGTGTTCGCGAATGAAGTCGAGGCGTTGCTGCCCGCGGAACACGACGGCGCCGTCGTCGAATGCCGCGACCGCACCGGCCGCTTGCTCGGCACGGGCATCTACAATTCCAAGTCGCAGATTGTCTGGCGGCGGCTCAGCCGCGACCGCGTCACGCTCGATGCGGCGTATCTGCGCACGGCGCTGACCGCGGCGATCGCGCGACGGGAGGCTGCGTTTGGCGACCTTGTCCGAGATGGGCAAAAATTCCGCCGTCTCGTCTGGTCCGAGTCCGACGCCTTGCCTGGCGTTGTGGTCGATCAGTTCGGCGACACGCTTGTCGTGCAGATCCAGACGCTTGCGCTGGACCGGCAGGCGACGCTGCTCGGCGAACTGCTCGTCGAATTGACGGGCGCGGTCGAGATCATCTGGCGCAACGACTCGAACCTGCGCCGGCTCGAAGGTCTGCCGCTGAGCACCGCGACGCGCAGCGGACGGCCCTGGGAGCCGCGCTGGGCGACGATCGACGGCTTTGATTACTGGCTCGACCTGCAAGGCGGGCAAAAGACCGGTTTCTACCTCGACCAACGCGTGCAGCACGCGGTCGTCGCAAAATACGCCGCGGGCCGGCGCGTGCTCGATGCATTCTGCAACCAGGGCTCTTTCGCGCTGCACTGCGCGCGGGCCGGCGCGACGCGCGTGCTCGGGCTCGACAGCGCACACGACGCCATCTCGCAGGCGCAGAAGAACGCGGCGCGCAACGGCGTGACGGCGGAATTCGAGTCGGCGAACGTCTTCGACTGGTTCACGGCGCAGCGCGATACGGCGCCGGCGTGGGACCTCATCATCCTCGATCCGCCGCCCTTCGCGAAATCGAAGAGCTCGCTGGAAAACGCCCTGCGCGGCTACAAGGAACTCAATCTCCGCGCCATGAAGGCGCTGGCGCCCGGCGGCGTGCTCGCGACCTACACGTGTTCGCATCACATGCACGACACCGAGCTGCGGCAGGTGCTGGCGCAGGCCGCGAACGACGCCAAGCGTCGTGTGCACGTGCTCGAGTGGTGCCACCAACCGCCGGACCACCCGGTGCTGGCGACGATGCCGGAGAGCGAATACCTGCGCGGGTATCTCTTGCGCGTGGAGTAAGCCGCGCCGCGCGAAGCGCGGCGCGGAAGTGGCAAGGATCAAGGAGCAAGTAGCAAGGAATGGAGTAGGGCCGGTTTTCAACCGGCCGGCTCGGTGTGCGTGGGCGGTGACGGCGGCAGAAAGAGATGCGATGTTCGCCCGCAGTTGTAGGTGGTGCGCTGGCGCGCCACGATGGGCATGGTGCGGTGCGGCCTGCGGCGGAGTTGCGCGTTGAGTTGCGCGCAAGCGCGCAACCTACAGGTGACGGGCCGCGGTGAATGGAAGTGGGGCGGGGAAGCGTGAGGTTTTGTAGCAGCCGACGTAAGTCGGCTGGGTGTTTGCGGGCGCTATTGCGCGCGGGGATGGATCAGCCGTCTTACGACGGCTGCTACGACGGGGGCCGGCTTGAGCGCTTGGATGGGCGATGCGCTATGGCGCCCTAAGTTGCGCGCGAGCGCGCAACCTCCGTGAGAGATGACGGCTCAGCGCTGTTTCGCGGCGTCGTCGAGGTCGCGGCGGAGGAGGCGGAGTTGCGCGATTTGCTCCTCGAACATCGCCATCTCCTCGAGCGTCGCGGGGCGCTTCATCGCTTCGAGG
>CAYYVB010000098.1:0-9480 GCA_964475035.1 uncultured Opitutaceae bacterium
CGAACTCCGGCCGGCCGAGGCCGGGCGCGATGAGGCAGGCGATGCCGACGAAGACGAGCACGCAGGCGCGGCCGACCTTCACGAGTTCCGGCGCCTGCGCCTGGCGGCGCACCCGGCCCCAGACGTCCATCGCGAAGATGGTCGACGCGGCGTTGAGCATCGAGGCGAGTGAGCTGACGACCGCGCCGAAGATTGCGGCGAAGACGAAGCCCTTCAATCCCGTGCCTTCATGGAGCAGGTTGCGGAGGAGGGTCGGGAAGGCCGCATCGTAGTCGTAGCCGACGAGGCGCGAGGCGACGGGCAGGCCGCGCTGCATGGCGGCGTCGACCAACGCGCTGTTGGCGGCGGCGAGCTCGTCCGCGGTGACCGGCGCCGCGGCGGCGCCGGCGTTCGAGCCGACGAGGGCGGTGTTGTGCGAGAGGAGGCGTTGCGCGAGCTCGGGCTCGAGCTTGGCGAACTCGACCGTGAAAGGATGCACGCTCTTCGAACCGGCGGCGAACTCGGCCAGCATCGGCGCGTTCTTGCGCTGCGCCTCGGCGCGGAGGTCGGAGGAGTAAAGGTTGAACGCAAGGATGCCCGGGATGACGACGATGAAGGGGATGACGAGCTTCAGGCCGGCGGCGAACACGATGCCCTTCTGGCCCTCGGCGAGGGACTTCGATCCCAGCGTGCGCTGCATGATGTATTGGTTGAGGCCCCAGTAGAAGAAGTTCGGAATCCAAAGACCGACGAGCAGCGCGGTCCACGGGATCGCGGGGTCGGAGGCCGGGCGCACCATGTGGAGCTTGCCGCCCGCCTCGACGGAACCGGCCGTGAGAAGTTGGAAGCGCTCGACCGCACCGGCGGAGGCGAGCTGGTCGGCGCTGACGGAGCCGGGGACGGCGGCGGTGGTCGCGAGCGCGACCGGGTCGGCGGAACCCAAGGCGCGGAACGCGAGCCACGTGATGATGCCGCCGCCGGCGATCAACGCGGCGCCTTGGATGAGGTCGGCCCACGCGCAGGCCTTGAGGCCGCCGACGAAGACATAGACGGCCGCCGACACGCCGATGATCCAGCACGCGACGGTGATGTTACCGAGGTCGAGACCGAGGACCATCGTGCCTTGGAAGGCGACACTGATGACCTTCGCGCCCGAGAAGATGACCGACGCCGTCGGCACGCCGACGAGGATGATAAGGGTCGCCACGGCCATGATCGTGCGCGACGCGGCGCCATAGCGGTGCTCGAGGAATTCCGGGATCGTGTAGATGCCGGTCTTCAGGAAGGTCGGCAAAAACACGAACGCCACCACGACGAGCGTGATGGCGGCCATCCATTCGTAGGAGGCGATCGCGAGGCCGAGCCAGTCGGCGGCTTGGCCGGACATGCCGACGAATTGCTCCGTCGAGATGTTCGCCGCGATCAGCGAGAAACCGACGAGCCACCACGTCAGGCCGCGGCCGGCGAGAAAGTAGTCGCTCGCGCCGGACTCACCGGTGGTCTGCTCGTCGCGACTTTTCCAGAGACCGATGGCGACAACGCCGACGATGAAGCCAATGAAAACCAACAGATCGAGGGGTGACATGAGGGCAGGGTAGGAAGAGGCTGGAGCTGATGTCCACCGTTCGCTTCGGAGCCGCAAGGGACCGACGCGGCGGACGAGGTGACCGGTTTGGGGTGGGGAAAGGACTAATACTACCAGCGCTCCAAGGGCACCGCCATTCCCCCAATCGGGTGGAGTTGTTCCGGCCCGGCATCGAACGCCTTGCAGTCGCGCACAAAAAGTATCTCAACACCCTTCGTGTCGCGGTCCGCTCTTGGCCTAATACATTTCGTCGCGTTGCTCGGGTTGACATCGCCTTGTGTCAGCCGGGCTTCCGAGCCGAATCCAATCACGACATCCGCGGCGGTGCGCTCCTTGCCACCTGAGGAGGCAGCGCGGGGAATCCCCGCCAGACTGCGGGGCAACCTGCTGCTCGTCACGGTGCCCGGCAACGCCATCGTGCTCTACGACGGGACGGAAGGCATCTACGTCGAACTCGCGCAACCGCTCCCTGCCGGCACCGAGCTTGGCGACCTGCTCGAGGTCGCCGGGGTGACCGATGCCGGCGATTTTGCCCCGATCGTCCGCGCGACCACGTTGGTGCGGCTCGGTCCTGGCCGGCTGCCGTCTCCCCGGGTGCAGACAATCGCCGAGCTCAACGCCGGTGGCTACGATGCCGCATGGGTCGAATTGCGCGGCATCGTGCGCTCGTGCGTGCCGACGCCGCCGGACCGCCTGCCGGTCTCCCGCGCCGGCGCGCTCGTGCCCGGCCAAGCCGCAACGTTCACCCCGGCGCGCGAGAGCTGGTTGCTGAACTTTGCGCAGGGCGAAAACGAGATGACCGTGCAGCTCAATGGCAACGTCGTCCCCTCCGACTTGGTCGACGCCGAGGTGCGGATCCGCGCCGTGGTCTTCAACGTGCACAACACCAACCGCCAGTTCGTGCGCGCCAACCTCCAGGTGCCCGCGCCGGCCATGATCGAGGTGCTGCGGTCGCCGCCCTCCGATCCCTTCGCGTTGCCCGTGCAGCCGGTGGGCAGTCTGCTTCGTTTTTCGCGCACCGGCTTCGACGGCCATCGCGTGCGTGTGCGCGGCACCGTGACCGGCCAGAGCACCGGCCAGTCTCTGTGGGTGCGCGCCGGCGACCGCGGCATGCGAATCGACTCGGCTCTCGCCGACGCCCTCGCTCCGGGCGACGAGGTCGACATCGTCGGTTTTCCCAAGCACGGCAGCTACACGCCAAGCCTCGGCGACGCGATTTTCCGCAAGGTCGGCGCGGGGCCCGCGCCGGCGCCGCTGTTGCTCCGCTCGGCCGAGGAGGTGTCGCAGCACGACGCCAACCTGGTGCAACTCTACGCCACCTTGCGGGAATTGCGTGCGACGCCGGACGGCCCGGTGCTCGTGCTTGATTGGCAGGGCATCGAGGTGGTGGCACGTTTCCTCGGTGGAGGCATAACCGAGGAGGTCGCAACCTGGCGCGCCGGCAGCTCACTCCGGGTCGACGGCATCTGCTCGGTCGGCCAGATCAACTATCGGCGGCCCACCGGGCGCTGGGTGGCGCAGGATCTGCAACTGCTCCTGCGCACGCCGGCGGATGTGACCGTGCTGCGGGCCGCGCCGTGGCTCACCACCCAGCGGGCCCTGACAATCGTCATCGCCCTCGCCCTGGTGACGCTGTTGGCCCTGGTCGTCGTCGCCGTGCTCGCCCGCCGGCAGATCCGGCAGCGCGAGGACGCGCGCAAGCTGGCCGAGGTCGAGTTCGCCGCCATGCTTGCCGAGCGCAACCGCCTCGCAAGGGAACTGCACGACACGGTCGCGCAGGACCTCAACGCCGTGTCGATGCAGCTGGAGCTGGCGCGCAACTCCGCCCGCAGCGGCCAGATCGAGCCGGCGCAGGGCCATCTCGCCTCGGCGCACACGATCGTGCGCCACTGCCTCACCGAGGCACGCGAATCGATCTGGAACATGCGCTCGCACATCCTCGAGCGCACAGATTTGCCTGGAGCGTTGCAGACGGTGGCCGAGCAGCTCAGCGCCGGACGCGGTTGCGAAATCCGCACCCGCGTGCTCGGGCGTCCGCGCCGGCTCGCTCCGGCGATCGAGAACAATCTCCTGCGGATCGGCCAGGAGGCGATTTCCAACGCGCTCAAGCACGCACAGCCGAGCCGCATTGAACTCGAGCTGACTTTCGAGGAGCCGAGCGTCCGTCTGCTGGTGCGCAACGATGGCGCGCCGTTCAACCCCGAGTCGGCGGCGACCGCGACCTCGCACTTCGGCCTGGCCGGCATGCGGGAACGCGTCGGCCAGATGAACGGCACGTTCCGCATCGGCCCGGATTTCTCCGGCGGCACGCGCCTCGAAGTCGTGGTCGACGCACCGAGCACGACCTGACAACCTCCGCCGCGTCACACTCTCCACCCATGAAGAAGCCTGCCGAACCCGCCATCAAGGTGATGATCGTCGAGGATCATCCGACTTTCCGCATGGGCCTCGCTTCATTGATCGACAGCCAGCCCGGTATGAAGGTTGTCGCCCAATACGCGTCGGGAGAGGAGGCGGTCGCCGCTTACCAGCCTGGCGCGGCCTCGGTCGTGTTGATGGACCTGCGCCTGCCGGGACTCGGCGGCGTCGAGACAATCCTCGCCCTGCGCGCCCGCGATCCGGAGGTGCGCGTCGTCGTGCTCACGACCTATGACGCGGACGAGGACATTTTCCGCGCGATGCAGTCCGGCGCGCGCTCTTACCTCCTGAAAGACATGTCGACTGAGGAGATCGCGGGCACGATTCGCTCCGTGCACCATGGCGGCACGGAGGTTCCGCCGCGCATCGCCGAGCGGCTGGCCGAACGTTCGCAGCGGCAGTCGCTCTCGCCGCGCGAGCAGGAGGTGCTCCAACTCTTGGTGCGCGGTCGCAGCAACAAGGAGATCGGTGCCCAGCTATTTATTTCGGAGGAAACGGTGAAATCCCACCTCAAGACGCTGTTCGCCAAATTGCGGGTGCGGGATCGCACCGACGCCGCGATCAGCGCGGTGCGTCACGGGATCGTGCACCTGGAATAAAGGCTCGCGACGGGGATTGATTGGGCAGGGCTCGGATTTCCCTCCAACGGGGGGTAGCGATTGGCCGGCAATCGTTGGTATCGTCGTCGCCTCAAAGTTCTTACCCATTCCTAGTTTTGTGCCGCGCTCCCCACTGGGAAACACAGAAATGACAAGAATTTGGATGTAATGTATCTAAATACGTCATTTCTTATTGCAATCCAGCCCCATCTCCTCAGGCATTAGTCCATTGCTGACGCCAATTCAGCCATCGGCGCATCCGTTCGAACCCCCTCACCACCGCGAACCATGAAGAACCACCCCTGCACACCTCAGCCTGCTTCCGGCCGAAACCGCGCTCGCCCCAGCCGGTTGACCGACCTCATCACCCTGGGCGTTGCCCTCGGCTGCTTCACCTCCCTCAGCGGCTGGGCCCAGCAAACCGCTGCTCCCTCGACTCCGCAGAGCCTCGAGAAAGAGGATGAAGTGGTCGAATTGAGCCCCTTTTTGGTCACTTCCTCCGAGGAAGTCGGTTATCAGGCCACGAGCACGCTCGCCGGCACTCGCCTCAATACCGACCTCAAGGAGATCGGTGCGGCCGTGTCCGTTTACACGGCGGAGTTTCTCCAAGACATCAATGTCTCAAAGATTGAGGACATTCTCACCTACACGGCCGGCACGGAAGGTGGCGGCATCAAGGGTAACTTCTCCGGTATCAGCACCGAGGGTCTGGCCGGCTCGACCAACGCTTCCGCCAATTCCGGTGATGTCCGTGACAACCCCTCCGACGTCAACCGCGTGCGCGCCCTCGCCCAAGCGACGCGCACCCGCGACTTTTTCCCGACGGACATCCCGTCCGACAACTACAACTTCGACACCGTCACGATCAACCGCGGCCCGAATGCCATTCTCGCGGGCGTCGGCAATGCGGGCGGCGTCATCGACACGGCGATGCGCAAGGCGACCTTCAAGGACAGCTATCGCGCCGTGCTCCGCGTCGGCAGCTACGGCACCCACCGCGAAGAGCTCCACTTCAACAAGGTCATCATCCCGCAGAAGCTCGCCATTCGTCTGGACCTGCTGAACGAGCACGAGGTTTTCCGCCAGAACCCCGCCTACTCGGATGATCGCCGCCTTTACGCGGCCTTGAACTACCGCGTTTGGGAACCCAAGCGCGGCAGCGCGGGTATCCTCGGCCGCTCCACCCTCCGCGCCAATTTCGAGATCGGTCAGATCAAGGGCGTCCCGCCGAATCCGCTCAGCCCGCTGTCCACCATCGACCAGTGGTTCGACTACGCGAACCCCAACCTGAACAACTGGTATGTCGATGCCTCCATGCCCTACCGCAACACCGCCACTAACGGCATCGCCAATCCCCGCGTCTATGACCGCAACGGCACCCTGATCGCGCCTCCGGGCACCACCTACAATCAGGCCGCGTTGACGACTCTGTTCCGTGATACTTTCGGCATCACGAATTTCCAGGGCTCACCGCTCTTCCGCAACTGGGCGCTCATTTTTGCCGATCCCAACTCCGGTCAGGCGGGCGTTGGCTTCACCAATCCCGCCCTCGCCGGCATCCAAGGCTTCCAAGGCACGATCCCCGGCGGCAACGCCTTCGACCCGGGCGGTGCCCTCCGCGCCACCGGTGACCGCTACCGCGGCGTCGCCGGTTTCTACCGCACCCAGCTGCGTGACCGGAATGTGTTCGATTACTTCAACTACCTCCTGACCGGCGTCCTCGATTACCGCCAGCAGGAGTTCGACGCCACTGACATCCGCTTCGAGCAGCTGCTCTTCGGCGGCAAAGCCGGCTTCGAGCTCGCCTACAACAAGCAGTCTTTCACCCGCACCCGCAACTTCCCCATCGCGGGCGGTGAGGAGGAAATCTACATCGATGTGAACAAATTCCTCAGCGTCCGTGACTCCAACGGCAACAGCATCGCGAACCCGAACTTCGGCCGTCCCTTCATCAACAGCAGCGACGTCTTCCGCGACCAAGCCCACAACATCGAGCGCCAAGCCTACCAGCTGACCGGCTTCCTCAAGCACGACTTCGGCAAGAGCGAATCCAAGTGGATGCAGATGCTCGGCCGCCACACGCTCTCGACCCTGCTCTTCAAGACCGACATCGACCGCACGAGCCGCTTCTACCGCAGCACGTGGGATCCCGCCGGCGAGCTCAACCCAACCACCAGCACCGCCGCCGGCCCCGGTTTGTTCGCCTCACAGGTCAACGGCTGGTTCTACCTCGGCGACTCCCTGGCCAACCTCAGCAGCGCCGCCGATGTGCGTATCAGCCCGATCTCGGCCCAGTTGCCGCAATACGGCCAGACCTACACGTTGCGCATCTACGACCCCGTCTCCCGCACCTTCAAGACCGGCACTTCGACTCCCCTGCGCATCCTCAACCGCATCCCGATCCAGAAGGAGGATCTCACCTCCACCGCCTTCGGTCTCCAGAGCAGCTGGTTGAAGGACCACATCTCCACCGTGGTCGGCTGGCGTGAAGACCGGGATGAAAACATCACCGCGCTCACTCCGCCCACCTTGCCCACCGGCAGCCTCGACGAGTCGCAGATCACCTTCGTCCCGTCCGTTTCCTCCGTCGTGCGCACGTGGACCAAGAGCGTCGTCGGCAAGGCGCCCTTCACCCTCCCGGGTGACATCGAGCTCCGCGCCTTCTGGAACGACTCCGGCAACTTCAACCCCATCGGCCAGCGCCGCAACATCTGGAACGAGGAACTCGGCTCGCCCACCGCGACCACCGAGGAATACGGCCTCATGTTCAGCGCGTTCCGCGGCAAGCTCGACATCCGCGTCAACCGCTACCGCACCGAGATCGCCAACCAGACCATCGGCAGCTTCAACCCCTACAATTACATCAGCACGATGATCAGCCGCATGCTGGCTGCGCGTGATGCCAACCTCATCCCGGCCAACTTCGGCTACGGCAACGCCAGCCACACGTTCAACACGTTCTCGGATGTCGCCCTCGCGTTCTACGAGACGATCCCGCAGCGCCTGAAGAACAACATCGGTCCGGACAAGAACTTCAGCCCCAACTTCACCGGCAGCGGCTCCACCCTCCAGTGGGAACCGGACAACTTCGTCGGTCTCGCTTCCGTGAGCGACACCCGCTCCACCGGCACTGAGTTCGAGGCCATCGTCAATCCCACGCGGAACTGGCGCATCTCCCTCAACTACGTGCGCAACGAAGCCGTGAAGGAAGACGTCGCCGTCGAGGAACTCGCCTTCGCTGCCGACTGGAAGAACAACCTCGAGACCATGTATGGTGGCGCACTCCGCTTCGGTCACCGCCAGCCGACGTCCGTCGTCACCGGCGACAACACCTTCTGGTCCCAGTATAACGCCGAGACGCTCCTCGCCATCCGCACCGCCAACGCGCTGTCCGGCACGCCCAGCCCCGAAATCCGCAAGTGGCGCCTCAACCTCGTCACCCGCTACGATTTCCGCAACGGGCCGCTCAAGGGCGTCCATATCGGCGGTGCCCTTCGCACCCAGGCCAAGGCCATTATCGGCTTCCCGCTCATCCCGAATGCCGACGGCCAGAACGTCTCCGACCTCGCCAATCCGTATTACGGCCCGAGCGAGATCAACGTCGACGCCTCCATCGGCTATACGCGCCGCTTCAAGTTCTACGGCAAAAACATGACGTGGAACATCAACGTCAACGTGCGCAACCTGAACGCGAAGGACGAGGTCATCCCGATCGCCGCGAACGCCGACGGCACCTGGGGCGTGTTCCGCGTCCCGCCGGATCGCACCTGGGCGGTCACCAACTCGCTCAGCTTCTGATCACCCGCGCCTCCGCCCGAATGCGGCGGAGGTAGTCACTGCTCTTCCCGTCCGGAGTCGGCTGCGCCGCTCCGGACGTTTTCTTTCCCGCTGTCTATTCCCCCGCCCGCCGCTGTGCTTTCCCTCCAACGGGGGGCTGGCGGGTGGCCGCCAGCGTTGCTATCGTGAAAGCGTATCCTGCCTCACCCCTCAACCCCGCCGATCCACCGACTGAGTTGGCGCTCACCAACGAGGGCGCTCTTTCTTCCGGCGTCGGGCTTTTCCGTCGCTTGACCGCGACCCCCTTCCGCCCCGCACTTTTCCCCTGCCTTCCGATGTGCCCATCTTTCGCTGATTTTCGCCGCGGCTTTTCTCTGGCTGCATTTGCTCTCCTTGTTTCCGCCCTCGGCTACGCCGCCGAGCGCCCGAACATCGTCTTCATCGTCGCCGACGACCTCGGCTTCGGCGACCTCGGCTCCTATGGGGCGACCAAGATCAAGACGCCGAATCTCGACCGCTTGGCCGCCGAGGGCGTGCGCTTCACCAACGGTTACGTGCCGTCCTCCACCTGCACGCCCACGCGTTACTCGATGTTCACCGGCGAATACGCCTGGCGCCAAAGCAACAAGCGCACCGGCATCCTCCCCGGCGACGCCCCGCTCGCGATCGAGCCCGGCCGCCTCACGCTGCCCGAGGCGTTGCGTCGCGCCGGTTACGTCACCGGCGCCATCGGCAAATGGCACCTCGGCCTCGGCGACGGCGTAAAGGCCGTCGACTTCAACGGCCACATCGCCCCCGGCCCGCGCGAGGTCGGTTTCGATTACTCCCACATCATCCCCGCCACCGTCGACCGCGTGCCGTCCGTCTGGATCGAGAATCACCGCGTCGTCGGCCTCGATCCCGCTGACCCGATCACCGTCAATTACAACGAGGACCTCGGCGCCGAGCCCACCGGCGAGAGCCGTCCCGACCTGCTCCGCTACCGCGGCGACAAACAGCACTCCGGCACGATCGTCGGCGACGTCAGCCGCATCGGCTTCATGCGCGGGGGCAAGTCCGCGCGCTTCAAGGACGAGGAGCTCACGAGCACGGTTGTGAAGAAGTCCGTGCAGTTCCTCGAGG
>CAYYVB010000099.1:0-9442 GCA_964475035.1 uncultured Opitutaceae bacterium
CGCGGCCAATGCGTCGCGAGCCATGCGAGCACGGCGGCCTCGCTGACCTTGTCGATGGCGTAGATCGTGTCCGCCGCGGTGACGGCGGCGACGCGCGCAGGACGCGACACGCGTTTGGCCGCCAACTGTGCGCGGATCGCACCCTGCAACTGGCAGAGCAAGCGGCGCGCGCGTTCGGGCGTCAGTGACATCGGCGAATGGCGCGACCGGCGTTCAGGGGAACGTCGCTTGCACGGCGCGGCGCAGGTTTTCCGCAGTGTGCGCGAGCGCCTGATCGAGCGGCTGGCTGGCGGGAGTGATGCTGTGCACCGAAGCGCCGGACAGGGAGCCGGTGACCGTGCCGGCGAAGAGATGCACGCGCTTGCCTGCGGCGAGGGCACGGCGGGCGAGTTCGCCCGGCGCCTTGCCGCCGAGCGAGCTGGCGTCGAAACGCCCCTCGCCCGTGAGCACGAGGTCGGCGGCGGCGAGGCGCGCGTCGAGTCCGAGCCAGGCAGACACGAGCGCAGCGCCGGGCTGGAGCTTGGCGTCGGCCGCGCAGAGCAGGCCGAAGGCGAGGCCGCCAGCGGCACCGGCGCCGGGCGTTTCGCACAGGAGCGGGTGCTTGCCGGCGTTGGTCGTGAGCAGGGCGGCCATGCGGCCGGTCATGTATTCGAGGCGGGTGAAATCCTCCGGCTGCATGCCCTTCTGCGGGGCGAAGACGTTCGCGGCGCCGAAGGTGCCCATGAGCGGATTCGTGACGTCGCACGCGACCGTGATCGGCGGCAGCGCGGGATCGACCTTGCCGCTGATGCTCGCGACGGCGGCCCACGTGTGCGGGATCGGGTGGGCGACGACCTTGCCGTCCACCTCGTGACAACTCAGGCCGAGCAGCGAGAGCGCGCCGAGGCCGACATCGTGCGTGGCGCTGCCGCCGACGCCGAGCAGGATGCCGTCGACGCCCGCGGCAGCGGCCGCGCGGAGGAGTTCGCCAGTGCCGCGGGTCGAGGTCTGCCACGGATCGCGCTGGTCGGGCTGCAAGAGCGCAAGGCCGGAAGCCTGCGCCATCTCCACGACGGCAACGCGGCGCGCACCAACGAGGTCACGAGCGGCAGCGGGCACGTCGGCGACGCCGAAGACCGCTTCGACCGGTTCGCCGCGCGGACCGGTCACGCGGACACGGTGCAGCGTGCCGCCGGCAGCGTGGGTGAGCACCGCGGCGAAGCCGTCGCCGCCGTCGGCGAGCGGGCAGAGGTCGAGTTCCCAGTCCGGATGCGTCGCGCGGAGCGCGGCGGCGGCGGCTTCGCAGGCCGCGGGGGCGCCGAGGGCATCCTTGAATTTGTCGAAGGCGAGCAGGACGCGCATGGCGATCAATCGTTCAAAGACGAGCGGCGCGAGGCGACGGCGGCCTCTTCCTTGACGCGGCTGAGGGCCTCGCGCACGGCGGGCACGCGCAGGAATTCCGCGGCGAGGCGATCGCCGAGCATGCGGCCGGCAACAACATCGCTGGGATAATGCACCCCGCCGACGACGCGGCTCCAGGCGACAAGTTCGGCGCGTTGCCGGAGGGCTTCGCGATGTTCGGGGAAGATTTCGGCGAGCAGGCCGGCCCAGAGAAACGTCTGCGTGGCGTGTCCGCTCGGGTAGGAGCCGGAGCCGGGCAGGTCGACGGCCGGGCGGATGCGCGCGTCGAGCAGCGGCGGGCGCGGACGCTGCCAGACGAGCTTGCCGCGGCTCGTAATCGCGTAGCGGTCGCTCTTGATCTGGCGGAAAAACTCGTCGGCGAACGGCATCCCGGCGGCCGTGAACCAGGGACCGAGGACCGTGTTGAAATTGAAGATGTGGTCGGCGACATAGGTCGCGGCGAGCACGAGTTGCTCGGGTGAGCGCCGCTGCTGCACCTGATAGACGACCTCAAGATCGGCGGCCGTCGTCAGGGAGTCGTCGGCGGGGGCGGGCGGAATCAACGCGGCCACATCGATGTCCTCCGCGCGCAGGTAACGGCCGGTTTCCGCCGCGACGGCGGAGACGAACAGGAGGGCGGCAAGGAGACCGAAACGAAGCAGATGGATCATGATTGGGATTCGCGGGCTGCGGGGGGGAACGGCGCGTGGGTCTCGCGCTTGAGTTCACGCGTCATGAGTGCGAGCAGAGCGTCGGCGGGCTTTTTGTCCTCGTAGAGGATGGAGCGCACCTCGCGCATGATCGGCGCGGTGATGCCCTTGGCGAGGCAGAGGCCGTGGAAGGCATCGGCGGAGCGGTGGCCCTCGACGACGGTCTTGCGGCCGGCCATGAGCTCGGCGACGGACTTGCCCTCGCCGATGCGCTGGCCGAACTCGCGGTTGCGGCTCCACGGGCCGTGGCAGGTGGCAACAAGATCGCCGAAGCCGGAGAGGCCGTAGAACGTGTCCTTCTTCGCGCCGAGCGCCTCGCCGACGCGGACCATCTCGGTCAGCGAGCGCGTGAGGAGGGCGGCCTTGGCATTGTCGCCCAGCTTGAGGCCGTCGCAGAAGCCGGCGGCGATGGCGTAGATGTTCTTCAGGCAGGCGCCATATTCAGCGCCGGGCAAATCATCGCTCGTGTAGAGACGCAGCGTGGGACCGCTGACGGCGGCCTGCACGCGGTCGACGAAGGGGCCGGGCTGCGCGGCGGCAAGGACCATGGCGGCGGGCAGGCCGCGGGCGACCTCGGCGGCGTTGGTCGGGCCGGTGAGCGTGGCGACGTTCACGCCGGGCAGGACCTGCGCCATGACCTCGCTCGGGCGGAGGTGAGTGTCGATCTCGAGGCCCTTGACGAGGCTGATGAACAACCGGAGGCGCGCGGCATCGCCGAGGACAGCTTGGATCTGCTCGCACCACGCACGGAGGGCATGCGAGGGGCTGGCGATGAAGGCGACCTCGGCGTCGAGCAATCCGGCGCGCAAGTCGGAGGTGACGGCGAGGGCGTCGGGCAGCTTGATGCCGGAGAGGTAGTCGCGGTTCTCGCGCGCGAGCTGCATGGCGACGGCGTGCTCGGGTCGGCGCGTGATGAGGGTGGTCGCCTGCCCGCGGCGGGCAAGGTGGGCGGCGACGGCGGTGCCCCAGGCACCGGCGCCGATGACGGCAAAACGCACGGAATTCTCTTCGGCCATCGGGAAAAGGAGGGGAGGTTGGAGCGACCCGGCGGCGGAAAGGGGGACGCGCGCCGGGAGACAGATGGATTGCTCCGTCGCGACGTTTCCCGCAACGCCAAAGCGGGCGGCTAAGGACGCCGCGGTGATTCCTGTAGCGCAGGCCTCCGGCCTGCTTCGGGCTGAGCAGGCCAGAGGCCTGCGCTCCTCTCGGCAGCGGCGGGTCAGGTCCGGAGGAAACCGGGGATCTTTTCGCCGGCGATCTGCGTGTCGAAGGTCTCGCGGGCGTTGACCAGTTCGAAACGGGTGCCGGACACGAGCACCTCGGCGGGGAGCGGGCGCGTGTTGTAGCGGCTGGCCATCGTGAAACCGTAGGCGCCGGCGCTCATGAAAGCGACGAACTCACCCTCGCCGACCTCCTGCAGTGTGCGCTCCTGGGCGAAGCAGTCGCCGCTTTCGCAGACCGGCCCGACCAGATCCGCCGTGAGGACGGGGCGCGCGGTGTCGCGGAGGAGCGGCACGCATTCGTGGTAGGCGTCATACATCGCGGGGCGGGCGAGGTCGTTCATGCCCGCGTCGAGGATGAGAAAATTCTTCGCCGGGGTGCGCTTGAGGTATTCGACGCGGGTGAGGAGAACACCGGCGTTGCCGACGAGGAAGCGGCCGGGTTCGAGGAAGATCTTGAGCCCGAGTGGCGCGAGAAGCGGGCGGAGGGCGGCGCCATATTCCTCGGGAGTGGGCGGGCGCTGGCCGGCGGGCGTGTTTTCCCACCATGCGGCGGCACCGCTGGCGAGGGCGTCGTGGTAAGGGATGCCAAGACCGCCACCAATGGAGAAATACTCGAGGCCGTGGCGCTGCTTGAGCTCGAGGACGAGCGGGACGAGTTTTTCGACGGCCTCGACGAAGGGCGCGAGCTGCGTAAGCTGAGAGCCGATGTGCATCTGCACCCCGCGGAGGCGGAGGTGCGGGAGGCGCGCGGCGCGAGCATAGAGCTGGGCGGCGTGGGCGAAGGGGAGGCCGAATTTGTTGCCGCTCTTTCCGGTGGTGATCTTGGCGTGCGTGCGGGCGTCGACATCCGGATTGAGGCGCAGGGCGACGGGAGCGGTGACGCCAAGGCGGCCGGCGACGTGGTCGAGTCGCTCGAGTTCGGGTTCGCTCTCGACGTGGAAGGCGTGGACGCCGGCCTCGAGGCCGAGACGGATGTCGGCTTCGGTCTTGCCCACGCCGGCGAAGACGCTGTCGGCGGCGCGGCCGCCGGCGGCGAGGACGCGGCGAAGTTCACCGCCACTGACAAGGTCGAAGGCCGCGCCGTGGTTCGCGAGGTGGCGCAGGACGGCGAGGGTGGAATTGGCCTTGCAGGCGTAGCAGACGCGCAGGTCGATCCCGGTGAAGCCGGCGGCGAGGCGGCGGAGGTTGGCCGCGAGGGTGGCCGCGCTGTAAACGTAGGTCGGCGTGCCGTGCAATGCCGCGACAGCGGCGAGGTCGACTTCCTCACAGTGGAGTTTGTTCCCGACGTAGGCGAAGTGGTGCACGGTAAAGGCGCGGTGAAATGATTCGGATACCGAGATTACCCTTGAACGGAAGAGCGAACTTTCAGTCCTTCTTAGTCATGCGGCGCCTGCTCCATCGACTCCGGCACAGCCTGCCCTCGCTCGCGGGGCGGAGGTTGGACCGGCGGCTGCGGCCGACGGGCACCCGGCGGGCGCAATTGGTGAGTTTCCTCGAGTCGACGGGTTACCGCACGCACGACGTCGATGCCTACGAACGCAGCCTGCGCCGGCGGCGCGCGGCCAAGGCGGTGGTGGTGTGGGTGACGGCGTTCGCGGTCGCCTGGGTGGTGATCGAGAGCGCGAACGCGCTGATGATGTTTTGAGCCGGCACTGACCGGTGGGAATTGACGCGGGACGCGGCGGCGCTTCCATCGGCGCCATGCTTTCCGCCCCCGCCCCCGGGAACCGCTCGTTGTTCCAGCGTTTCCTCACCGTCATCGAACGCGTCGGCAACACGCTGCCGAATCCCTCCACCCTCTTCGCTCTGCTCGCCGCGGTCGTGGTGCTCGCCTCGTGGGTGCTCAGCCGCATGGGCGTCTCCGCCGTGCATCCGGCGACGGGCCAGACGGTGCAGATCGTCAACCTCCTCTCGATCGAGGGCCTGCACCGGATGCTCACCGGGCTCGTGCCGAACTTCGTGGCTTTCCCGCCGCTTGGCACAGTGCTGGCGTGCTTGGTCGGCATCGCGGTGGCGGAGCGCAGCGGATTGATCACGGCGGTGTTGCGTCTGATCGTGCTCGCCTCGCCGAAGCGCTGGCTGACTTCGATCGTGGTTTTCGGCGGCATCCTGTCGCACTCGGGGGCGGACGTGGGCTACGTGCTCTTCATTCCGCTTGGTGCCGCGATCTTCCACGCCGCGGGGCGGCATCCGCTGGCGGGCCTGGCGGCGGCGTTCGCGGGCGTGTCGGGCGGTTTCAGCGCCAATCTCGTGCTCGGCACGATCGACGTGCTGCTCGCGGGCCTGACGCAGGCCGCAGCGACGGTCGTGCGGCCGGGCATCACGGTGAACGCGGCGGCCAACTGGTTCTTCCTCATCGCGGCCACGGTGCTGATCACCGCGGTCGGCACTTGGGTGACGGTGAAGATCGTCGAACCCCGCCTCGGCACCTATCAGGGCGACGCCCCGCGCGAGCCGCTGACGCCGCTCAGCGCGGCGGAGAAGCGCGGCCTGTGGTATACGTTTTTCGCCGTGACCGGCGTCACCGCCGTGATCCTCGCCGGCGTGCTGCCGCGCGAGGGTTTCCTGATCGACCCGGCGCAATACCAAGCCGAGCTCAGCCAGCGCGTGCTGACGTCCTATCTGATGCGCGCGCTGATCTTCTTCATCTTCCTCTACGGCTTGGTGTCCGGCCTCGCCTACGGCATCGGCGCGGGGACGCTCAAGAACGACAACGACGTCGTGCGCGGCATGGACGCGTCGCTCTCAACGATGGGTTCCTACATCGTGATGGCGTTTTTCGCGGCGCAGTTCCTCGCCTACTTCAACTGGACCAATCTCGGCACCGTCATGGCGGTGAAGGGCGCGGAGACGATCAAGACGATGAACCTGCAGGACAGCCCGATCCTGCTGATGGTCGCGCTGGTGTTCTTCACCGCGACGATCAACCTCGTCATCGGCTCCGCCTCGGCGAAGTGGGCGCTGCTGGCGCCGATCTTCGTGCCGATGTTCATGCTCCTCGGCTACTCGCCCGAGCTCGTGCAGGGCGCCTACCGCGTCGGCGACAGTTGCACGAACATCGTGACGCCGCTGATGCAGTATTTCCCGTTGATCCTGACCTTCGCCAGCCGCTACGTGCCGAACACCGGCATCGGCACGATGATCGCGACAATGATGCCTTACTCCATCGCGTTCCTGATCTCGTGGACGCTCATGCTCATCCTCTGGATCTGGCTCGGCATCCCGATGGGCCCCGGCGCGGGGCTGTTCCTGACGAACTGAGAATCGCAAGCTGACGCGACGCCATCCTCCGGGGCGCAGCACGCCTGCGCCTCTCCCGTTTAACCCAGAAACCATCTTCCTTCATGGCCACCCCGAGCAGCTCCACCGCTCCGTCGACCTTCTTCCAGCGTTTCCTCAATGGCGTCGAGCGCGCCGGCAACGCCCTGCCCCACCCCGCCACGCTCTTCGCCCTGCTGGCGGTCAGCGTCGTCGTGTTCTCGGGTCTCCTGCACTCGGCCGGCGTGGCGGTGACCAATCCGTCCACCGGCAAGGTCGTTACCGTCGTCAACCTCTTCTCGATCGAGGGCCTGCACCGCATGATCCTCGAGGCGGCGCGCAATTTCCTCAACTACCCGCCGCTCGGCATCTCGCTGACCTGCCTTCTCGGCATCGGCATCGCGGAATATTCCGGCCTGATGGGCGCGATGCTGCGCCTCGTGGTGCTCGCCTCGCCGCGGAAGCTCATCACGCCGATGGTCGTGTTCGCTGCCGTGATGTCCAACGCCGGCAGCGAGGTCGGCTACGTGCTGCTCATCCCGCTCGCCGCCGCGCTCTACCATGCGCTCGGGCGGCATCCGTTCATCGGCCTCGCCGCGGCCTTCGCCGGCGTCTCCGGAGGCTACAGCGCCAACCTCCTCGTCGGTTCCGTCGACGTGCTCCTCGCCGGCCTGACCGAAGCCGCCGCCCAAATCGTCGACCCCGGCTACAAAGTCGCGGCCACGGCCAATTACTACTTCATGGTCGCGTCGACCTTCGTCGTCACCCTGGCGGGCACGTGGGTGACGGAGAAGATCGTCGCCCCGCGCCTCGGCGACTACACCGGCGACGCCCCGCGCGAGGAATTGAAGCCGTTGTCGCGCGAGGAGAAGCGCGGCCTCTGGGCGGCGCTCGTCACCGTGCTCGTGCTCATCGGCATCGTGCTCTGGGGTGTGCTGCCGGCGGACGGTTTCCTGATGGATCCGAAGCGGCCTGACTTCAAGGACTCCATCTTCATGCGCGGGCTGGTGACCTTCATCTTTCTCTTCGGGCTTTTGCCCGGCATCGCCTACGGTGTCGCCGCCGGCACGATCAAGAACGACCACCACATCGCCTCCGGCATGACGCAGACGATGAAGTCGATGGCGTCCTTCATCGTCCTGGCGTTCTTCGCCGCGCAGTTCATCTCCTATTTCAACTGGACCAACCTCGGCATCATCACCGCCGTCAGCGGCGCCGACCTGATCCAAAAGCTCGGCCTGCAGGACATGCCGATCCTGCTCATGATCGCCGTCATCCTCTTCGCCGGCGTGGTGAACATCCTCATCTCGAGCGCCTCGGCGAAGTGGGCGCTGCTCGCGCCGGTGTTCGTGCCGATGTTCATGCTGCTCGGTTACTCGCCCGAGCTCGTGCAGGGCGCTTTCCGTGTCGGCGACAGCGTGACCAACATCATCACGCCGCTGCTGAGCTACTTCCCGCTCATCCTCACCTTCGCGCACAAATACGACCCGAAGGCCGGCATCGGCACGCTCATCGCCACGATGCTGCCCTACACCATCGCGTTCGTGGTGATGTGGACCATCGTGCTGATCGCTTGGATCCTGCTCGGCATCCCGATGGGACCGGACGCGCCGCTCTACCTCGCGAAATAAGCGGCGTGGCGGCCTCCTTTCGTCGGGCCGGCATGGCAGTATGCGCGTCGTCAAAGCCGGGGCTCTTCGTCCCGCGCAAATCCGAAATCGTAATTCCGCCGCCGTCCCGCTTGGTTCTGCGCCGTGCCCATCGACCCTGAGCTATATCCGTGGATCTCCGTCGGCGCCCTCGCGTGGGGGCTGATCGACTGCTTTTTCGGCTACAAGGTCTTCAAGGTCACCATCGCGCTGCTCGGCGCCGTGGCGGGCGCGCTGCTCGGGCAGATGATCGCGGTCGCGGCCGGCCTCGGCAGCAGCGCGGAACTGGCGGGCGTCTTCGTCGGCGCGCTTTTCGGGGCGGGCCTGGCGTTCCTGCTCTATTTCGCGGCGGTGTTCGCCGCGGGCTTCGGCCTCGGCGCGACACTGGCCATCCTGCTGCTCGCCCATTTCGACCACATGGTGGCGTTGCTCGCTTCGCTCGTCGTCGGCCTCATCGGCGGGTTTGCGGCGGTGAAACTGCAGAAGGTCGTGATCATCCTCGCAACAGCGGTGATGGGCTCCTTCCGGGCCCTGCTGGCGCTGACGTATTTCACGGCGCAAATCGACTGGGTGTTCTACTACCGGCAGCCGCAGCAGATCCCGGCGCTGATCGACCATCACGCGTGGATGTTTCCCGCCATCCTCGTGCTCGCGGCGGTCGGCGCCATCGCGCAATTCGAGCTCGGCGGCGGGAAGGGCGGCGACGGCGGCGGGAAGAAGAAAAAGAGCAAGGACTGAGGCTTGCCCGGGGCGCGACGCCGCGCACACTCGCGCTCCTGATGAACAAGCTCCTCGCGTCCGTCCTCGCCACCTTGCTCCTGACCTTGGGAGCGGCCTGCTCCTCCACGAAGTTCACCGGTCTCGGGCTCGAACTGACCCACTTGGAGCGCGCGACCGACGGGACGGTCAACGCGACCGTGCGCGTCACGAACACCAATGTCGTCGCCTTCAATTTTTCCGAATCCCACCACACCATCATCCTGGACGGCCGCGAGATCGGCACGATGAAGGTCACTTCCGCAACCGGAATTCCGTCGCAGACCACGGTCGAGCAGACCGGCCGCCTCGAGTTGAAGCGCGGCGTCGACCTGCCCTCCGGCCCGGCCAGTTACCGGCTCGAATCGCGCATCGTCGTGCGGCTCTACGGCGACCGGACCGAGAACGAGAAGCTCGGCGGCAGCGGCACGGTGGTGGTGAAATAAAAAGCGGCGCCCGGCCGAAG
>CAYYVB010000100.1:0-4295 GCA_964475035.1 uncultured Opitutaceae bacterium
TTTCGTTCCCCCTGTGACTCCGGGATTGGAGGCAGGCGTAGTGGAAAAGAGGCCGAAGTTGAGCGACCGCCCCGGGGCGAAGCAAACAAATCTTTCGCGGCTGGCTGATTCCGGCGGGTTTTACAAATGCGTGTCCGGAACCACGTCTCTTGCCGGCACAAAAAACCTTCCGACCAAGGGAGGTTTAGCGTGGCTGCCCGGGCTGGGATCGAACCAGCGACCAAGTGATTAACAGTCACCTGCTCTGCCACTGAGCTACCGGGCAACGTGGCTCCTTCTTGCGAAGGAACGGCCAAAAAGAGTTTCGCCCGGAACCTTGTCAACCCCCGACTTCGTCACCCGGAAAAAACGCGGCCGTCACCCGGAAAGAGTGACGGCCGGCGGGGAAAATCACGTCGCGCTCAGTTGCCGAAATAGGCGGCGTCGAAGGTCGGATTGGCGGAGGTGCGCACGCGCTCGACTTCGGTTTGCACCTGCTTGCGGCGCTCGGCGCCGGCGAGCTGTTCCTTCACCTGCTCGAAGGCCTGCGCGCCACGCTCGTCGACGCGGACGATGTGGAAACCGAACTGCGTCCGGAAAACCGCGCTGACCTGACCGATCTCGGTCGTGAATGCCGCCTGCTCGAACTCTCCGACCATCTGGCCGCGACCGAACTCGCCGAGGTCGCCGCCGCGGGCGCCCGAGCCGGTGTCGTCGGACTCGGCCTTGGCGATTTCCTCGAAGGACTCTCCGGCCACGAGGCGGGCGCGGAGAGCCTCGGCCTTCTCCTTGGCCTGCTCCTCGGTCAGCTCGGGCTTGCCGGGCTGCGCCGCCGGGCTGCCGGCGAAGGCGATGAGGATGTGGCGGGCCTTGGCGGTCTCGAAGGTGGCTTTCTGCTCCTCATAGATCTTCATCAGGTCGGCGTCGCTGAGCTGCACGGAGTCCTCGAGGCGCTGGAGCATGGTCGAGGCGAGGAGGTTGTTCAGCATCATGTCGAGCTGCGCGACGATGGCGGGTTCGCGGTCGAGGCCTTCCTTCTTCGCCGTGTGGGCGAGGAGGCGCATGCTGAGGAAATCCTGGGCGAACTGGCGCTTGCCGGGCCCGAGCGCGTATTCCTGGTATTGCGGCGGGAGCGAGCGCATCGCGGCTTCGAACTCCGATTGGCGGATCGTGAGCTCGCCGGCGGTCATGATGACCGGATCGGCCGAGGCGTCGGTGGTCTGGGCGGACAGCGCGCCGGCACTGAGGGCCGTCGCGAGCGCGAGGGAGAGGAGCTTTTTCATGCGGATAAGCCAGCACAGGTGGGGGCGAATCGCCCGGACTGCAAGCGGCTTCGCGGCGGCGCGCCGCACGGGCATGACGGGAAAATCATTCAAGTGCGCCCGTCCCGTGCCGATGACCAGATCATGGCCTCCCCCTACCCCAACCTTCGTCACGCGCAGTATGCGAGTGCGCTCGGGGTCATCGGGCCGCGGCGGGACAATTGGGGGCGTTTCCTCTTCGCCCCGCCGGAGCTCGTGAATCCGCGCGCCATCTTCGATCCGGAACCGTTCCGCCACGAGCCTTCGCCCATGCTCACCCGCAAGCGCAAGCCGCGGGTTTGAGCTAAGCACCGAGGCCGCTGCGGCGGCCCGAGGTGCCGTCGTGGCTGGCATGAAGGCGGCGTGGTTGCGCGCACGCCCGAAGAGTGCGCCAGTTCGCAACGCGCGGAAGGAAGATGCTGGTCGCAACGTGGAGGAGGCGGGGAAATTCCACCGCCAGGATCCTGATTTCATTTTTTCTGAGCTCGGAGTTACTTCGGTGTTCGAACGCAGGAAGCCGCAGCGAACATGCGGCATGCATGGGTTGCTCGGCGCTATCTGCTGCCCCGTGGTCGCAAAATTCCGCCCCCGGGCGCAAAAAACCGCCCCGCGGGCCGGCGGGCGCCGCGGGGCGGGGACTTATGGCGGAGGCGGCTAGCTCGACGGCTTCAGCCATCGATGAAATGGGCGGCGGCGTCTTTCCCCGCCGTCACGGCAGCGGGCGCAGCGGGCTGGGCGAGTCGCGGGCGGACAACGCCGGGAGTCGTGGCGGTCGGCGTGGCTCGACGGGCCGGAGTAGCCGGTTTGACAGGTGCGGCTGCATGCCCGGAGGCCTGGGCTTGCGCGCCGTGCACCATGCGGAGCAGCTCGGCGACGGCGGCACGGACCTGCGCGGACTGGCCTTGGAGTTCCTCGGCGGAATTGGCGGATTGCTGCGCGAGGGCGGCGTTGGATTGCGTGATCTGGTCCATGCCGGCGACGGCATGGTTGAGCTGCCCGATACCCTCGCTTTGTTCGTGCGAGGATTGCGCGATGGCGCCGACCATCTCGTCGAGCTGACGGATTTTCTGCACGATCGAGTCGAGCGAGCCGGCGACCTGACTGCTGATTTGCGCGCCTTGCTCGCTCTTGGCGGAGGCGTCGGCGATCTTGGCGGCGGTCTCCTTCGCGGCCTGCGCGGAGCGCTGGGCGAGCGAGCGGACTTCCTCGGCGACGACGGCGAAGCCGGCGCCGGCCTCGCCGGCGCGCGCGGCTTCGACCGCGGCGTTGAGGGCGAGGATGTTCGTCTGGAAGGCGATCTCGTCGATGGTCTTGATGATCTTGGAAATCTCGGAGCTGGAGGACTGGATGGCGGACATCGCGGTGCGCATGGCGGCCATGTCGCGCGCGCCGGCGTCGGCGGTGGAGCGGGCCTCGGCGGCGAGGGCCTTGGCGGATTGGGCGCCCTCGGAGTTGCGCGAGGTCATGCTGGCCATCTCGTGCAGGCTGGCGCTGCTTTCCTCGAGCGAGGCGGCTTGGCGGCTGGCCCCGTCGGACATCGATTGGCTGACCTCCGCGACCTTCAGCGCGGCGGCGTGGGTCTGCGCCGACTCGGCGGCGAGCTGCGAGGCGATGCCCGAGATGGGGCGGGTGATGCTGCGGATGACGAACCACGCGGCGAAAATGCCGATGAGTCCGCCGGCGGCAGTGAAGGCGAGCACTTGGAGCTCGCTGCTGCGCTGCTCGGCGCGCATGCGCTGCTCGAGCTCGGCTTGGAAACTGGCGACCGAGTCCTTCACGCGGACAAGCGCGCCGGTGAATTCCGGGGCGATGCGGTTGAGCGTGGTGATGGTGTCGTTGCGCGCCTGCTTGAGGACTATGAGTTCGTCGAGCGCGGCGGCGTAGGCGACCGAGGCGGCGGCGAGCGACTTGAGCAATCTGTCCTTTTCCGGATCCGCGAGCGAGTCGTCGAGTTTGACCAGTTCCTCTTGGTCGGCTTGCAGGCGGCCGATCGATGTGCCGACGAGGCGGATGCTCTCCTTGGCGGACTCGGCGAAGTTGAGCTGCGAGGTGAGGAGGAAGGAATTGGCGTGGCTGCTGCATTCGAAATACGCCTTGAGGGCGTTCGAGATCTTGAAGGCGCCGTTCATGTCGCCGTTGCTGCGCGCGTCGGTGAGGACTTGCTGCAGGCCTTGGGCGATTTCCTCACCGCGAGGGTTGAGACTGCCGGCCACGACGCCGTCGAGCTTTTGCGTGGTGGTGACGATTTGCTGGAAGGCTTGGTCGTAGCGGGTCAGCAGGGTGGCGGCTTCCGCGACCTGGGCGGATCGCTCCGGGTCCTTGATCTCCGCGGCGGCAGCGGCCATGCCTCGGTCGAGATTCTGTTTCGCGCCGGCATAGGCCCGGGCGCCCTCCGCCGTGCTCAAGGCGAGGAACTCGTTCACCGAGAGTTTCAACTCCGTCATCGCCGAGGTGAGGTTGGCGGCGGTGTTGGTTTCGCGTGCGCTGCCGGCGTATTGGGACAGATTGCGGCCGGACGCGCCGAGTGCGAACCAGGCGATGCCGGCAACGGCTCCGAGCAGGACGAAAACGAGGGTGAAGCCGAGCGCGATTCTGCGCCCGATGGTGAGGGTGCCGGTGGACATGAGGACAGGGAGGAGGGAACGCTGGGAGGGAGAAAAACGCTGGAGCCGTCCCGTCGGCTCAATCGTCCGAAATGCTGAATTGGATCGGAATGCTGACGCGAAGGGCGACCGGGTTGCCGCCTTTCTTCGCGGGCTTGAACTTCCATTTGCGCAGCGCCTCGAGCGCGGGCTGGACGAACGCCTCATGCGAGGCCTTCTCGACCTGCGGTTCCGTGACGTTGCCCTTCTCGTCGATCGTGCACTTCACGGTGACGAGGCCGCCGGTGCCTTCCTTGCGCATCTCCGTGGGGAATTTCGGCGGCACCATGCGCACCGGCACGGGAGCATCGACCGCATCATCCGCCTGTGCTCCGACAAAACCGAAGGCAAAGGCGGCCAGTAAAATAATCAG
>CAYYVB010000100.1:4310-7675 GCA_964475035.1 uncultured Opitutaceae bacterium
TATGTTTTTTCATGACTGCGCGCTGAGCATCGGCGCATGGCCCGGTGCCTTTAGCGAAATCTGTCTCCAGCCTAAGGTATGGCCGGGCACCGGGGTGTTCTCCCCGGCTGGGCGACGGCGGGGCGTGGAGCGGCTGCATAAGTGTTGCCCGGTGCGCGAGGGGCGCCTTGATTCATCGCTCGTATACCGTGCGCAACCTCCCCTCTTCCCAATGCCTGTGTGCGATCGCGCTGGCCTTTGCGGGTCTGCTCGGTGTGGCCGGCCTGATCGGCTGGGCTGGCGGCTGGGAAATCCTGCGCAGCCTCCACCCGGACTGGCCGGGCATGAGCGGCAACACCGCGCTCGGCCTGCTGCTCTGCGCAATCGCCCTGGGATGTTTGCGCCCGGGTGCCCCCGCTTGGGGGCGCTACGTCGCGCAAGCGCTGGCCGGATTTCTCCTCCTCTCCGTCGTCGCCGCGCTGCTCCGCTTCAGCCTGCATTGGGACACGGGCTGGATCGCCTCACCGCTCGGCTCGCTGCCTCCTCTGTCGGATGAGAGCCGCCTGCCGGTCAACACCCTCCTGCCTTTTCTGCTCACCACCTGCGGCATCCTCGTGATGGCCCATGAGCAGCGGCACTGGTTCGGAATTTCGAACTGGCTTGGTCTCGCCGTGCTGAGCTTCGCCTTCGTGACCTTGGCCAGCCGTTTCGTCACGCAGGAGCCCCTCGCGCAGATGGCACCCGCGAGCACGCTCGGCTTCATCGCACTCGGCGCCGCGCTCCTTTGCCAGCGCCTCGATCGCGATCTGGTGAAGATCATCGTGTCGCGTCACCCGCTGGGCAATCTGGCGCTCGTGCTGTTGGGAATCGGTTTCGGCGCGCCGTTGCTGATGTATATGACCGCGGTGTGGTGGTTGAGCCCCGACTCCACCCAGCATACCGACTGGGGGCTGTTCATCGCCGCCGTCTTCGGTGCCAGCGTGTTCGGCCTGCTGACACTGGCCCTGCGCCGCATGGACTCGCTGGACCAGCAACGCCGGGCCGCCGAGGGCTCGCGCGACCTGCTCCTCGCCCGTCTCCAACAGCAGGCCGCCACGCTCGAAAGCCTCGTGGCCGAGCGCACCCAGGAACTGCAAAAGACCACCGACCGCCTCGATCTCGCGCTCCGTGCCGGCGGCTTCGGCGTCTGGGATTGGGACCTCGCCGCCAAGCGCGTGTATTGGGATAACCGCCAGTGCACGATCTACGGCTACACCGCCGCGCAGTTCGACGGCACCACGGGCGCCTGGCTCGCGCGCATGCACCCGGAAGACCGTGAGTCCGTCGAAGCCGAACTCACCCGCGCGCTCGGCGCCCAGGATTTCATCGAACACGATTTCCGCATCCTGCTGCCCGACGGCACGGAGCGCCACATCCAGTTCCACGGTGTTTTCCGTCGCGACAGCACCGGCCGCGTCGTGCGCATCGTCGGCATCGACCGCGACGTCACCGAGGAACACGCCCGCGCCCGCGAGCTCGCCTCCGTCAACGACCGCATGCAACTCGCCATCGAGGCGACCGGCTACGGCATCTGGGAACTCGAGCTCACCACCCGCCGCATGTTCTGGGACGACCGCATGCTCGAGATCTACGGCCTCACCCGCGAGGAATTCGGCGACCACGCGGACGACTGGCACCTGCGCGTGCTGCCGGAAGACGCCGCCCGTGACGACGAGCGCATCGCCGACGCCATCGCCCAGCGGACCCCGATCTACCAAAGCACCTTCCGCATCCGGCGGCCCGACGGCTCGATCCGCCACATCGAGGCCCTCGGCCTCGTCCAGCGCAACCGCGACGGACAACCGCTCCGCATCGTTGGACTCGATCGCGACATCACCGCCGCCACCGAGCTCGCCGAAAAACTCCGCATCAGCGAGGAGCGCTGGCAGCTCGCTCTCTCCGGCACCAACGACGGTGTCTGGGACTGGGATCTCACCACCGGTCGCATCTTTCGCGATGCCCGTTACGCTGAGATGCTCGGTTATCAGCTCGACGAACTTCCCCCGCGGCAGATCTGGCTCGAACTCGGACACCCGGAGGATGTGCCGGCCGTCGAGAAAGCCATCCAGGAGCACCTCGAGGGCCGCACGCCGATTTACCAGAGCGAATACCGCATCCGCCACCGCGCCGGCCATTGGATCTGGGTGCTCGGCCGCGGCAAAGTCGTCGCCCGCGATGCGGCCGGCAGCCCCCTCCGCGTCGTCGGCACGCAGACCGACATCACCCAGCGCAAGGAGCTCGAGGAACGCCTCCGCCAAGGCGAGGAGATGTCGCTCCAACTCAGCCGCCTCGCGCAGATCGGCGCGTGGGAATGGGACCTCAACACCGCCAAGCTCACGTGGTCGCCGGAGATGTTCCGCATCCATGAGGTCGAACTCGGCTTCGAACCCACGCTCGAAAAATACCTCAACTTCTACCCGCCCGAGGCGCGCCGCACGCTCACCGAAGCGATGGAGCACGCCGTGCGCGCGGGCACCGGCTTCGACCTCGAACTCCCCTTCACCACCGCCCGCGGCCACAAGCTCTGGGTGCGCGTGCTCGGTCGCTCGCAACTCAAGGAAGGCCGCACCGCGCGCCTTTACGGCGCCTTCCAGGACATCACGGGGCGGCGCGATGCCGAGGACATGCGCCGCCAGCTCGAGGGCCAGCTCTTCCAAGCGCAAAAGATGGAGACGCTCGGCACGCTCGCCGGTGGCATCGCGCACGATTTCAACAACCTCCTCACCGGCATCCTCGGCTATCAGGACCTCGCGCTCGACTCGCTGAGCGAAACCGATCCCGCACGCAACTACCTCGCCTCCTCCCGCGAGGCCAGTCTCCGCGCCCGCGAACTGGTCGACCAGATCCTCACCTTCGGCCGTCAGGCGGACAGCGAGAAAGTCCCCGTCAACCTCACCCAAGTGGTCGAGGATGCCCGCCGCTTCCTCCGTGCCACCGTGCCGGCCACGATCCGCATCGAAGTGGACACCGCCGCGAACTGCGGCCGCGTGCTCGCCGACGCGACCCAGATCCATCAGGTGCTCCTCAACCTGGGCTCCAACGCCGCCCACGCCATGCGCGCCACCGGCGGCACCATGCGCATCACGCTGAGCCCGGCCACGCTCGACGAGGAGCAGGCCGCCGCCCTCAACCACGTCACGCCCGGCAACTATGTCCGCCTGGCTTTCGCCGACTCCGGCCACGGCATGGATGCCGAGACGCAGAAGCGCATCTTCGATCCATTCTTCACCACGAAGGAAGTCGGCCAAGGCACGGGGCTCGGTCTCTCCGTGGTGCACGGCATCCTGCAGGCGCATCGCGGCGCGATCACCGTGGAGAGCACCCTGGGCAAAGGCTCCACCTTAACC
>CAYYVB010000100.1:7685-9400 GCA_964475035.1 uncultured Opitutaceae bacterium
TCCTCACCGACCAGACCATGCCGGTGATGAAGGGCATCGACCTCGCCGCCGAGGTCCGCAGCTTTGCGCCGCAACTGCCGGTGGTCATCATGTCGGGTTACTTCTCACGCATTTCGCCGGAGAAACTCGCTCAGATCGGCCACGTCGCGTTGCTCTCGAAGCCCTTCACCAACGAGGAACTCGCCCGCACCATGGGCCGCGCCCTCCAAGGCGAGGACAACACCGAGACGTGAAACGGGGCTTGCCGTGAGCGTGACCGGTTGCGCGCCGCTCGCGGGCAAAATTTCCGGTTCGCGGAGCAGCAGGTTGATGTCGGCGGTTTCTCCGCCAGAGCGGGCTTCGGTCGCCCGGGCGCATCCCAGCTATGCCAAAAAAGGCCGCCGTGGGTTGCACTCCACGGCGGCCGGAACGGCGGGTTCTTGTTCTAGTGGCTGAGGCCCGTCGAAGGGGGTGAAACTCGCTTCAAGCCTTCTGTTACTGTTGGAGCAAACGCAGCACGCTCTGCGGCGTCTGATTGGCTTGGGCGAGCATCGCGGTGCCGGATTGGACGAGGATGTTGTATTTCGCGTATTGCGTGGATTCCTCCGCGACGTCGACGTCGCGGATGCGCGAGATGGCGGCGCCGAGATTCTCGTATTCGACCTGCAACGTCTTGGCGGCGAGCTCGAGGCGGGACTGCGACGCGCCGAGCGAGGCGCGCTCGGTGGCGACGTCCTGGATCGCGGCGGTGATCTTGCCGATCGCGTCGGTGTCGGTGACGGAGAGGGCGTAGACACCGGAGCCGTCCTGATCGATGATCTCGAGCATGTCGCCGTCGCGGAGGTTGGACTCCGGGATGGTCATGTCCTGCCCGACGGCCTGGCCGATGGTGACGGTGAGGCCGGTGGTGTTCTCGCCGAAGAGCGTGATGCCGTTGAAGGCGCCGAGCGGGGCGTCGATGTCGGCCGTGCCGCCGATCTCGGCGTTGGTGCCGCCGATGGTCGCGCGGAGTTGGTCCTGAAGGGCGTTGAATTCCTCCTGGTAGAGGGAGATGTCGGTGGCGTTCTTCGTCACGTCCTTCGCGAGGATGGCGAGTTCGGACATGCGCGAGAGGATGCGCGTCATGCCGGACATGAAGCCGTCGGCGGTCTGGACGTAGGAGATGGCGTTCTGGACGTTGGTGGTGGCGGCTTTGACGCGGCGGTTCTGCGCGTCGAGCTTTTCGGAGACGGCGAGGCCGGCGGCGTCGTCGGAGGGGTTGACGATCTTGGTGCCGGAGGAGAGGCGGGTCAGGGAACGACCGAGCATTTCCTGGCTGTGATTGAGGTTCCGGGCGGCGGCGATGGCCTGGATGTTGGTATTGATGACGCTCATGGCGGGGGGATGGTGGTGGTTTACGGTTAAGCCGCGTTGGCCTTCGCGAGCGGTTTCGCGGGTGAGCTGGGCGCGGTATTGTTGCCACCATCCATGGCGGGCTGAGCCGGTCCGTGATCCTTGGGCCGGTTGATTTTGGGAAGTGTGGGGAGGCCCTTGGGCAACGCCGGGGCGGCGGCGCCGCTGGCGGGCTTGAAGGCGGCGGCCTGGTTGGTCGCGGCGATGGCGGTCTGCACCTCCTTGCGGAAGATGGGGACCTCGCGCGGGGCGATGATGCCGATCTTCACGACATCACCGTCGATCCGGTTGATGCGGATCTCGATGCCGTCGCCGATGACGATCGCCTCGTTGGTCTTGCGGGA
>CAYYVB010000101.1:0-9364 GCA_964475035.1 uncultured Opitutaceae bacterium
TTTGAGCATCACCGGGATGCGCGGTGAGGCGTGAGGCAGGGCGCGCACGGAGTGCGCGCCGCAAGGGCATTCGCGGTCGGCCCGGCGGCGAGAAGCGCGTTCACCCTTCTCGGTCCGAACCTACCGCACTCACACCACCGACGCGCGCAGCCGCTTGAACGTCTCTTCCGCGCGCTCGCACGCGCTCGACCATTGCCCGGCAGTCAGCCCCGCGGCCGCGATCGTCGCCTCGTCGACGCGCGCATCGTCTCCCGGCAACCCGTAGCCATCGCGCGCCGCGACGGCGACAGCCAGACGCAGCAGATGCACCGCCGGCTCCGCGCCGGCTTCGGGCGCTTCGTGCTGCGCGAGCGCCGCCACCAACTCGGGCGGAAAATGCCACTCCTCCAGCAAGCGCGCCGCGAGGCTCCAGCGATCGATGCCCCAATAACGCCGTTCCCACGCCGCGACCGAGCTCTCGCCGCTTTCCGCGAACGCCGGGATCTTTTCCGCGCTCCGCTCCGCCGCGCGCGCCAGCACGGGCAGGCCGATCGTGCGCAGCAGGCCCGTCGTGTAGCACGCGTGCGCATCCAGCCGCGCGCGGGCACCGAGCGCCTCCATCAACGTCGCGACAAAGAGCGCGTTGCCGCGGAACGCCGCCGCGCTCACGCCCTGCAACGTCAGCGGGTGGTCGGAAACCTGCTCCGCGGCCAGCGCGCCGACGAGCCGGTGCACTTCGGTGAAACCCACCGCGAGCACGGCTTCCTCGATGGAGACCACCGGCTCCGCCCGCGCCTGCGCCGCGCTGTTGGCGACGCGCAGCAGACGCGAGACGATCGCGGCATCGCGCCGCAGCAAAGTCACCACGTCCTCCGCGCCCGCCGCCGGCGAACGCACGAGCCGGCCGAGCTCCGCGAGCAGGCGCGGCGCGGCCGGCAGCTGCTGCGCGCACTCGCGCCACAGCGCCTCCCCGGAGGTGACAGGCACGGTCATGATACCCCCTTCATCGGCGCATTTCGCCGGCAATGAAGCGGAGCCACCAGCCCGGACCGGGCCTAGGCGGTGAGATGCCCGACCTGCCGCGTCAGGGTCTTTTCCAGGCTGCCGCAGACCAGTTCACAGAGCTTCGGGATCGTCGGGTCGCCGATGCGGTAGAAGACCTGCAGCCCCTCCTTCCGACGCGCGAGGATGTGCGCGGACGTCAGGGTCTGAAGGTGCCGCGAGACATTGGCCTGCGTGCCACCCGTCAACTCGACCAGCTCCGTCACGTTCTTTTCCCCGTCAAACAACGCCTGGATCAGCCGCAGCCGCATCGGTTCCGCCAAGACGGCGAAACGGTGGGCGACGAGCTGCAGCGCATCCTCGGAGAGCGGACGGTGTTTGGGCATGCGGCGCAGGAAACAGGTGCTTGACATCTTGGCAAGTATATGCGCTTATGCTCATATATTGTCAATCCCGAACCCATGACGACCCACAACCTCATCCGCCTCCTCGCCGGCTCCGTCACCCTCGCCGGGGTCGCGCTCACCCACTTCGTCCACCCGCTCTGGCTCCTCGTCCCGGCCTTCGTCGGACTGAACCTGATCCAGTCCGTCTTCACCGGCTTCTGCCCGCCGACGCTCATCCTCCGCAAGCTCGGCTGGGTCGACGAGCAGGACGTGATCCACTGGGGCGGCCGCCGCTGAACCCGCTCATGCGCACCGTTTCCCTCCTCGCCCTCTCGCTGCTGGTCCTGGCCGGCTGTTCGCGCCGCGAACCCGCCGCCACCGACACGGCCAACCCGGCGCCGGTCTCCGTCCGCACCGCCACCGCGGAACGCGCCACCGTCACGCGCTGGCTGGAAGTGCCGGCCACGGTGCGCCCGGCCGAGCGCGCGACACTCGCCGCGAAGGTCACCGGACGCGTGGCCGAATTGCGCGTCGCCCTCGGCGACCGCGTCGCCGCGGGTGACCTGCTCATCCGGATCGACGCGCCGGAGATCCAAGCCCGGGTCGCCCAAGCGCGCGCGTCGGCCACGGAGACCGCCCGCACCGCCGCGCAAGAGGCCACCCTCGCCACGCAGGGCGTGAGCACGGCCGAGGCCGCGCGCCTCGCCCGCGACCGGGCCGACTTCGCCGCGGCCGCGCTAAGCGAAGCCGAGGCGATGCTCGAACACACCGAAGTCCGCGCCGCCTTCGACGGCGTCATCACGGCGCGCCATGTCCGTCCCGGCGATCTCGCCGCTCCCGGCCTGCCTCTCCTTGCGCTCGAATCCACCACGCGCCTGCGCGCCGAGTCGCACCTGCCCGAGACCGCCTCCCAAGACCTGCGCCTTGGCGACGAACTGACTTTGCTCGGTGAAGACGGCACCCGCTTCACCGGCCGCGTCGAGGAATTCTCCCCCGCCGCCAATCCCGCCACGCGCACGCGCGAAGTCTCGCTCGCCCTGCCGGCCGACGCCGTCCGCTCGGGCCAATACCTGCGCGTCCGCGTCGCCATGGAGCACGAATCCGCCGTGCTCGTGCCCGCCGCGGCCGTGCAACGCTTCGGCCAGATGGAGCGCGTGTTCCTCGTTGAAAACGGCCGCGCCGTGCTGCGCCTCGTCCGCACCGGCGGCACCGAAGACGGCCGCACGGAAATCCTCGCCGGTCTCAACGGCGGTGAAATTGTCCTGAGCGCCCCGCCCGCCGGCTTGCGCGAAGGTGCTCCGGTCACTCCCGCGTCATGAGCCAGCCCGCTCCCGCTCCGCTCGGCATCGCGGGCCGCCTGGCCGCGACCTTTGTCGGCTCGAAGCTGACGATCATCGCCATCCTCGCCTCGATCCTCCTCGGTCTCTTCTCCGTCTGGCAGCTGCCGCGCGAGGAGGAACCGCAGATCAAGGTGCCGATGATCGACGTCCATGTCGCGATGCCCGGCGCGACCGCCGCCGAAGTCGCCAATCGCGTCACGCGCCCGATGGAGAAACTTCTCTGGGAAATTCCGGGCGTCGAATACCTCTACTCCACCTCCAGCCCCGGCGGTGCGCTGGTCATCGTGCGCTTCGTCGTCGGCACCGACATCGAGGCCGCCCTCGTCCGGCTCAACCAGAAGCTTCAGGCCAATTTCGACCGCATCCCGCGGGGCGTCAGCGCGCCGCTGGTGAAACCGCGCTCGATCGACGACGTGCCGATCCTCGCGCTCACGCTGCACAGCGCGCGTTACGATCACCTCGAGCTCCGCCGCCTCGCCGCGCAGCTCGAGGAGGTCGTCAAATCCGTCCCGCAGGTCGCCGAGACCACGCTCATCGGCGGTGTGCGCCGCGCCGTGCGCGTGCAGTTCGAACCCGCCGCCCTCGCCGCGCGCGGCCTCACACCGGCCGAGGTCACGGTCGCGCTCCAAGCCGCCAACCGCCGCGTGCAGGCGGGTTCGCGTCCCTTCGCCAACACCGAGGTCCTCCTTGAGACCGGCACCTTCCTCCGCGACGCCGCCGATGTCGGCGCGGTCGTCGTGGGCGTGTTCGAGCATCGCCCGATCTACCTGCGCGATGTGGCCACCATCCTCGACGGCGCGCAGGAACCCGCCAACTACGTGTTGCACGGCTCGGCCGACCGTCCAACCGAGGCCGCCGTTACGCTCAGCGTGGCCAAGCGCCCGGGCGCGAACGCCATCGACGTCGTCGACGCCGTCCTCGCCAAGGTCGACGGCGTGCGCGGCACGCTCCTGCCCGCCGAGGTCGGCCTCGCCATCACGCGCGACTACGGCCACACCGCCGCCGAGAAATCCAACGAGCTGCTGCTCCACATGGGCATCGCCGTCTTCGGCGTCGCGTTGCTCATCCTCTTCTTCCTCGGCTGGCGCGAGTCGCTCGTCGTCCTGCTCGCCATCCCCACGACGCTCGCGCTGACGCTGCTCGTGTTCTACCTCTACGGCTACACGCTGAACCGGATCACGCTCTTCGCGCTGATCTTCTCCATCGGCATCCTCGTGGACGACGCAATCGTGGTGGTGGAAAACATCGTCCGCCACATCCGTCTGCCCGGCGCGGCGCAGAAGCCGCTCACGCAGGTCGCGCTCGAGGCGGTGGACGAGGTCGGCAACCCGACCATCCTCGCGACCTGGGCCGTGATCGCGGCGATCCTGCCGATGGCGTTCGTCGGCGGCCTGATGGGGCCCTACATGCGGCCGATCCCGATCGGTTCGACGGCGGCGATGCTCTTCTCGCTCGTCATCGCGTTCACCGTCACGCCTTGGGCGGCGATCCGCGTGCTGCGCCGCCGCGCCGCGTGCGAAGAGAATCTCCCCGAGGCCGAGCGTTCCGCGCTGACCTTCGACCACGACCACGCGCCGGACGACTGGTTCACGCGGCTCTATCACCGCGTGATGGGCCCGCTGCTCGACGTGCGCCGCTGGCGCTGGGTGTTCCTCGGCGGCATCGCGTTCCTGCTCCTCGCGGCGATGAGCCTCGTGCCCTTCGGCGCGGTGCAGGTGAAGATGCTGCCCTTCGACAACAAGTCCGAGTTCCAGATCATCCTCAACACACCCGAGGGCACGACGCTGGAGCAGACGACCCGCATCGCGCAGGAGATGGGCGAGGCGCTGCGCACCGTGCCCGAGGTGCGGGACTACCAGATCTACGCCGGCACGGCGGCGCCGTTCAATTTCAACGGCCTCGTCCGCCACTACTTCGAGCGCCGCGGCCCCAACGTCGCGGACTTGCAGGTCAACCTCGTCGAGAAAGGCGCGCTCTCCGACCAGAGCCACGCCATCGCCAAGCGCGTGCGTCCGCTCGTCGCCGCCATCGCGGAGAAGCACGGCGCCGTCGTCGCCGTGGCCGAGGTGCCGCCCGGTCCGCCGGTGCTGCAATCCATCGTCGCCGAGATCTACGGCCCGGATGAGGAGCAGCGCGTCGCGCTGGCCCAGGAGATCCGCGCCATCCTCGCGCGCACCGCCGGCGTGGTGGACCTCGACTGGTATGTTGAGGCGCCGCAGCCGAAGGTCCGCTTCGTCATCGATCGCGCCAAGGCCGCGTTGCACGGCGTGAGCGAGGCGTCCATCGCCGCCGCGCTGGGTCTCGCCGCGCAGGGCGCCGCCATCGACCTGCTCCACGTCCCCGCCGAACGCGAGGATGTGCCGCTCGTGCTCGAGTTGCCCGCCGCCGCGCGCGCGCACCCGGAGGCCTTGCTCGCGCTCCAACTCCGCTCCGACCGCGACCCGACGGCGCCCTTGGTGCCGCTGAGCGAGCTCGTGCGCCTCGAACGCACGACGGGCGAGCGCAACATCTACCACAAGAACCTCCAGCCCGTGACCTATGTCACCGCCGACGCCGCCGGCGTCGTCGAGAGCCCGGCCTACGCGATGTTCGCCGCCGACAAGGAAATCCGCGCGCTCGATGCGCGACGCTTCGGGGCGACGGAGGCGAAGCTGCCCATCTTCCATCTCAACCTGCCGACGGACGGCCAGGCGCTGGCGCTGAAGTGGGACGGCGAGTGGCACATCACGCTCGAGGTGTTCCGCGACCTCGGGCTCGCCTTCGCCGCCGTGCTCGTGCTCATCGCGATGCTCATGGTCGGCTGGTTCCGCAGCTACGTGACGCCGCTCGTCGTCATGGCGGCGATCCCGTTCTCACTCATCGGCATTTTGCCCGCGCACTGGGCCATGGGCGCCTTCTTCACCGCCACGTCGATGATCGGCTTCATGGCCGGCGCGGGCATCGTCGTGCGCAATTCGATCATCCTCGTCGATTTCATCGAGCTGCGCCGCTCGCACGGGCTTTCGCTGCGCGACGCCGTGATCGAGGCGGGCGCCGTGCGGTTCCGCCCGATGCTGCTCACCGCGCTCGCCGTCGTCGTGGGCGCAAGCGTCATCCTCGCCGACCCGATCTTCCAGGGGCTGGCGGTCAGCCTGATGTTCGGCGAAATCGCCTCGCTGCTCATCAGCCGGATGGCCGTGCCCGTGCTCTACTTCATGGCCAATGACCGCCCGGAGGAACCCGCCGCATGAACGTCCTGTTGCTCCTGCTCGCCGCGTTCTTCGTCTTCATGTTCGTGCGGCAACTGATCCTCGCCCGTCCGGGCATGCCGCTCGATGACGCCAAGGCCGCGCTGCAAGCCGGCACCGCCGTGCTCATCGACCTGCGCGAGCCGTCCGAGTGGCCCGCCAGCGGGGTGGCCAAGAGCGCGTGGCTCCTGCCCTACAGCGACCTGCGCGGCGACCGCGTGCAATGGGGTCCGTTCCTCGAGCAATACCGCGGCCGGCGCCTGCTGCTCTACTGCGCGTCGGGCCTGCGCTCGGGGCAAGCGACGAACCTGCTGCGCCGCGAAGGCCACGATGCCGTCAACGCCGGCTCGCTGCGCGACTGGGACAAGGCCGGCTGGCCGGTCTGTTCGCCCCGGGATCGCTGACCGATTTCCCCCAACCAACCCACACCCCCATGAAAACCAACGTCGGCTTCATCGACCGTGTCGTTCGCCTCATCCTCGGCTGCGCCATCCTCGCCGCGGGCTATTATTATCAATCCTGGTGGGGCCTCGTCGGCCTCGTCCCGCTGCTCACGGCATTCTTCGGGTATTGCCCGGCGTATCTGCCGTTCGGGCTCAACACCTGCACGCTGAAGCGCAAGGAGTGATGCGCCGCGGGCGTTGCCCCGTGTCCGCCGCCGTGCTTCCGTGATCCCGCATGTGGCGCTGGGCTGAATGGATCGCCGACGAGGTCGTCGCCGCCACCGGACTCGATCCGGCGGCCGGCGCGGGCGCGGCGTTGCATTTCTTCGTCTACGACCTGCAGAAGATCACCGTCCTCATCCTCGGCGTGGCCTTCGTCATGGCGCTGGTCCGCGGCGCGCTGCCGCACGACAAGCTCCGCGCCCGGCTCGAGGGCCGCGGCGGCCGGCTGCTCGGTTATCCGGCGGCGGCGATGTTCGGGGCGCTGACGCCGTTCTGCTCGTGTTCGTCGGTGCCGATCTTCGTCGGGTTCGTCGAGGCGCGCTTCCCGATCGGTGTGGCCTTCGCCTTCCTCATCACCTCGCCGCTGGTCAACGAGATCGCCGTCGCGCTCATGGCCGCGACCTTCGGCTGGAAACTCGCGCTCGCCTACGCCGGCGCCGGCATCGCGCTCGGCATCGTGGGCGGGCTCGCGCTCTCGCTCCTGCGCGCCGAACGCTGGCTCGTGCCGGGCTTCGCCGCCGCGGCCGCGGCGGCGGACGACGAGCCCGCGCCGGAGGGTTGGCGCGCGCGGCTGCGCGACGCGGCGGAGACGAGCGTCCATATCCTGCGGAAAATTTTCCCGTGGCTGCTGGCCGCGCTGGCGTTCGGCGCGGGGCTCCACGGCTTCGTGCCGGCGGGATTCTTCGAGGATCTCTTCGCGGGGCGCGGCGCATGGACGGTGCCGCTCGCGGCGCTCGCCGGGCTGCCGCTCTACGTCAGCGCCAACGCCACCATCCCGCTCCTCGAGGCCTTCGTCGCCAAGGGCGTGCCCCTCGGCACGGCGCTGGCCTTCCTGCTCTCGGCGGTCGGCGTGTCGTTCCCCGAGCTGATGATGCTGCGGGGTGTCATGACCACGCGCCTGCTGGCCACCTTCGCCGGCGTCGTGCTCGCCGGCACGACCATCATCGGCTGGCTCTTCAATTTGCTCGCATGACCGCCTCCTACGGCGCGGATTTCTGGGACCAACGCTACGGCCAGGCGGACGGCTACGTCTTCGGCACGGAGCCGAACGATTTTCTCCGCGCCGTCGCCGACCGCATTCCGTCCGGCCCGGTGCTCTGTCTCGCCGAGGGCGAGGGCCGCAACGCCGTTTTCCTCGCGCAACGCGGCCATGCCGTCACCGCCGTCGACCTCTCCGCCACCGGACTCGCCAAGGCGCGCGAACTCGCCGCGCGGCGCGGTGTGAGCGTTGCGACCGAGGTCGCGGATCTTTCCACCTACGCCATCGCGCCGGGTGCGTGGAGCGGGATCGTCGCGATCTTCATGCATCTGCCGCCCGCGTTACGCCGTGACGTCCTCGCACGCGCCTCGACCGGTCTGCGCCCCGGCGGCGTGTTCGTGCTGGAGGCCTACACGCCCGCGCAACTGGCTTTCGGCACGGGCGGGCCGAAGGATGCCGCGTTGTTGCCGACGCTGGAGCAGTTGCGCGCGGAGTTGCCCGGGCTGGAATTCCTCCACGGGGCCGAGCTTGAGCGCGACGTCATCGAGGGCGGCGGACACACCGGCCGCGCCGCGGTCGTGCAGGTCGTCGCACGCCGCCCGGCCGCCTGAGGCGCGCGGGCACTGCGCATTTTTTGCCCTCGGGACGCGCAGACACGGCGGCGGATCGGGTGTATGATTTCGCCATGAAAGCGCGCGTTGTCGGCATGGTCCTGCTCGCTCTCGTCGGCCTCGCCCGCGCGGCCGACCCGGCCCCCGAGATGAATTTTTCCTGGGTCGACGATTCCGATCCGATGGCCGAGACGCTGCTCCAGTCCGGCCTGAAGCTCACCGACCTCGTCGGCGGCAGCCTCATGCGCGAGGTCGACCGCGCGCTCGCCACCGTCGGCCTGGACGAGTCGATGGACCTCATGCATCTCAAGAAGCTGAACATCCCGGCACCGCAACCCGGCAAGCCGAGCGCCACGGAGTTCAAGCTCACGAGCTACCGCGTCCGCAATCCGCGCAACGCGCCCGACGCCGCCGAACTCGCCGCGCTCGAGCAGGTGCGCACCAAACTGCGCGAAAGCGACGGCACCGCCAGCCAGCCGCTCCTGCAAAAGGTCGAGCGCCCCGGCCAACCCGTCGAGTTCCGCATCTACCGGGCTTTCGTCATCACGCCGCAATGCCTGCTCTGCCACGGCCGCGCCGATTCGCTCCAACCGCAGATCCGCGCCGCGCTCAACCGGCACTTCCCCGAGGACCAAGCCGTCGATTACGGACCCTACGACTGGCGCGGCCTCATCCGCATCTCGCTCATCATCCCGCCGGAAAAACCCGCCAACTGATCCGCGTGGAGCCACCGGTAGGGCGCGCACTCCGTGCGCGCCGGGCAACGGCCACCAAGACCGCTCCCGGCCGGTTGTAACCGGCCCTACCCCGCGTCGTCGCACTTGCCCCGCCGCTTGCGGTGCGTAGCTTCCGCGCCATGCCACGCCTCCTCGCCGTCCTGCTCCTCGCCTTCGCCGTTTTCACCGCCGCCTGCGCGGCCGATGTCGCCAAGGCAACGCCCGCCGAAGCCGCCCAACTCGTCGCCGCCGGCGCCGTCCTTATCGACGTGCGCGAACCGGCCGAGTGGAAGGCATCCGGCGTCGCCGCGCCCGCGCTGCTCCTGCCGATGAGCGATTTCAACGGCGCGCAAACCGAGTGGAAGGCGATCCTCGACGGCGCGAAGGACCAGACGCTCGTCCTCTACTGCCGCTCCGGCAACCGCTCGGGCCGCATCGCCGCCGCGCTGGCGGAAAAAG
>CAYYVB010000102.1:0-9313 GCA_964475035.1 uncultured Opitutaceae bacterium
GTCGTCGAGGTCGGCCTCGTCGATCGTTGTGAGGTAGCCGACCAACTCGCCTCCGCGGCGGAACTCGATGCCGAGCGCGTGCGGCGCGCGCGCCTCGTCGAACTCGAGCACGTGGCCGTCGAACCCGGTGGTGCCGCCGACGGTGAACCAGAACACACGCCGCTCATCGAGCCAGGCGAAGGTGGCGACGAGGAAGTGCGCGTCGTAGTCGCCGAGCCGGCGCATGACCGCGCCCTGCCCCATGATAGTCTCCAACACGGATTTTGTGCTCATTTGCTTGTCCTCACGATGTCTGCCACGGCGCGTCCGTCGGGCAATTTTTCCCAGCCATGCTTTTTGAAGACGGCGATGACGCGGTCGCGCTCGGCCTTGGTGCCCACGGTGACGCTGTCGAGCTCGTCGAGGAACGGGAGGCCGTATTTCAAAATGGTTTCGTTGCCGCTGCTGCCCGCCATGCGCTGGAAGTCGGCGAGGGTCTTGCCGCGCTCCTTGTAGGCGGCGGCGTTGGAGACGTTGCCGTAGCGGTCGCGGTCGAAGCTGAACGCATCCTGGCGGGCGAGGTTGCCGATCTTGAAGTTGAAGCCGGTCTCGCGGTCGCCCTTCCCCGGGCGGTAGATGCGGGTGAACAGGTAGTTCGCACCGCCGGTGCCGAGGTCGGCCTGGGGTGACATGCCGCTGGCGATGGGGATGCCCTTGCGAAGGCGCTCCGTCGTGCTGGTGAAATCGCCACCGCCCTCGAGCACGGAGTCGATCACCGACTCGATCGACGTGCTCGTGCTGTGGTGCAGCGTCCAACCCTTCATCTCGCGCTCGATCTCGGCGCGAGGGAGATCCCACCGCTCGGTGCGCTCCCAGCCGTCGCCGAAGCTGTTGCCCTTGGCGCGCCAGTCGTAGCCCGGCTGCGGGGTGTCGGGCAGGTCGAGGTCGAGCTCCCGCTTGATCTGCGCCTTGAGCCGGGCGATTTTCTCGCGCTCGGTGAGCTTGTCGTCGGCGAGCACGGCGTCGGCCGCGCGGCGTTTGGCCGGCGTGAAGACGTCGGTGCGGATCTGCATGCCCTTGCGGAGATAGAGCAGCTCTGCATAGGCATCGGTCGCGGGAGCGGTGTTGAGGCCGAGTGAGCCGAGCTGCTCGGCGACACGTTTCACCGCGGAGGAGGAGGGCGGGGACTTCTGGAGGACCTCGACATAGCCGCGCAGGGCGTAGGGGGCGTTGAAGTCGGTGGCGCCATCGGCATTCTTGAACGGCACGAACTTCACCTCGGTGTCGCCCAGATCGACGACAAAGGCGTCGTGGGTGTAGATCTTGGCCGTCTGCTCGACGGCGTGGCCGCGGCGTGTCTCCTTGGCGGTGTAGCTGACCGGGCGGCGCTCGATCCTGAACGGACTGGCATCCGGCTTGGTGGTTTCCGGGCGGAACTTCCATGCGGCGAACTTCGGGGTGCCGGTGCCGGCGGCCTTGGCGGCCTCGATCCGGCCGATGATGTCGAGGTAATGCGCCTTGAGCCCGGCGTTGGCGCCCTGGAGGTCGAGGGCCTCGAGCGCGGATTTGACCGAGGCCAGCTCGGCAAGGGTGGCGCTGTTGTAGGCGCCGTCGGCGGCGTGTTTGTTGACCGTCTTCGCGGCTTTCTCGATGGTGGCCCAGTAATTGTCCTGTGGCGTGCCCGTCGGCGCGGCGGGCAGGCTGCCCTTGAGTCGCTCCATCAGCCGGGCGGAACCGCCCTCGGTCAGCTTGAGCTTGGCGCGGAGCACGCGGTCGCCGGCCTTGGTGCTCTCGCCCCAGAACAGGACCTGGGTGTCCTCGATGTCGAGCTTGTCCCAGCGGGCCGCGCGGCCGACGATGCGGGCTTTCTGCACAGCGGCGGCGAACGCCTCGCCGCCCTGCGGCTGCACCATCTCGGCCAGAAAATCGAGCCGCTTGGCCAGCACGTCGCGCACGTCCGCGGGCACGGCGGCGAGCAGCTCGTCGCGCTTGGGGAGGATGCGCGCGATCTGCGCCTGGATCTCGGCGTCGGTCACGCCCTCGAAGACCAGCGCGGCGGAGGGGTTGAGCGAGCGGTCGCGCATGGTGCGCAGCTCGGCCACCTCCGGGCCGAAGCCCTCCTTGATGCCGCCCTGCGCGCGGAAGCGGAACGAGCCGCCGTTGTCGATGCGCCAAACGCGCCCGGACTTGTCCACGAGGATGTTGTCGAGCTCGAGGCCGACGACGTCGTGATTGGCGAAGAGGGCGTCGGCAACGAAATGCTGGCGGAGCTGCGCGAGCGCGACCTGCTTCTCGGCCGGCGTCAGGTCGCCGCGGGCGAGGTATTGCCTGAGGGTCTGGCCGTCGATGAACTCCGCGAGCTTGGTCGGCGTGGCGCCGGGATAGAGCCGGGCCTTTGGAGTGTCGGCACCGAGGATGGCGTAGGCCTGGTCGGCGGCGGCCTCGCTGGCGATGTGCGCGGCAGAGGCGCCGGCCTTGCGCACGAACTTCCGGCCCTCGCCGTCCTTGACCAATTCGGCGCCCGTCGAGCCGCCGAGCCGCTTGACCGCCTGCAGCTCGCCGAGCTCGGGCCATTCGCCGGAGCCGCCGAGCCAGGACCAGACGGTCTTCGAGCCGCCGCCGATCCTGGCCTGCTTGGCCCAGGCCCGGAACGTGGCCCAGACCTCGGGATCGTATTTCGCCTGCAGTTCGGTGAGCGACAGACTCAGATCCCCCGGCTGCCAGGCATAGCCCGAGCCGGTCTGCTTCTCGCGCGGGGAGCGCACGTCGATGTTGAGGCTGGGGCCGCGGATGAGGAAGCCGCCCTTGTTCATCTGCACGCGCGTGGCCTCGTCGAGGATGGAGCGCTCTTCGGGTGGCAGGGTGGCGTCGGCGCGGCGGATGTCGGCGACGTCGTCCTCGCTCAGGGGCACGACTTGGCAGCGGCAGTTGAAATCCCACGGCGGGAAGTGCGTCTGCCAGAACGGATCGTCAGCCGGGAGCACGACGCCGTCGAGAGCGGCGTGAGAGTCGCGCACCTTGTCATCCTGCGCCGTCTGGTAGCGCCAGTAGGGGAAGACATCCTTCTGGCGCAGCATGACCTCGTATTGCGCGGCGTTGTAGGCCTGGAAACCGTGCGTGCGCAGGAGCAGTTCGGCGCGGCGCTCGCCGGCGGCGCGGGCGGAAGCGTCGGCTTCGGCACCCTCACCCTCGCGCAGGTAGGGGGAGATGGTGTCGGCGAGCTCCTTCTTCACCTCGTCCCAATCCGCGCCGGCCGGCACATCGGCGATGCGGTCGCGCAGCGCCTGGAGCGTCTTGACCGACTCGATGCCGGCGACGGTGAAGGCGCGGGCTTGGATCTCGGGGAGGAGCAGGGCGAACACGCCGCGCGCCACCGCCGGCTTGTCCTTGATGAAGGAGACAGCCTGCTTGTGAGGGACGGGACCGAAGAGGACTTCAGGCATGGAGGGATGGCGTGAAATTACTGGGGCTTCTTGGACCCGACTCGGTCGGGTTTGCAGCCCCGGCTTGCGGCGGGGCCCCCAGGGCTCTGGCTTGCGGCGTGCACACCGCCTGGACCCCGGCGGCCAGAGCGCCGGGAATGATGGCGAATGGATCCCACTCGACGAGCTGGCCGCACAACATGCCGTCGTGTGCTTCCTTGAAGAAGGCGAAGAAGTCGTCGGCGCACGTGAAGCCATCGCGTTGCGCCAATCGCTCAATCCATCGGGCGGTCAATCGCCCGATCGGATAATGCCCGGCACTCGGACTGATGATCACCCAACCGCGACGTGCGTTGACCTCGATCGGCGCCACCGCCGTGCAGACCGTGTCGGGCCGGATCTTCCGGCACCGCTTGGTCCGCATCGCCGTGTAGTGCATCAGCACATCGCCGGCCTTGAACGGCCGCTGACGCCAGGCACGGATTGTGTGCGGCTTCCGGCCATCGGAGACGAGCTGGACGAAACGGGCTTGGTAACTCAGGGCTGGCATTCCGGGGAAATGGGTCGGGGATTTGGCAACAGGTGGGATGGCCTGGGATCGCGGGGTTGCACCCCGCCGCCAGACCCCTCGGCAAAGCTCGGCAAATCGCGCGGCAAACGATTTGATCGTCCGGGAGGGGTCAGGAACGCCCCGGGCGGCGCGGACGCTTCCTGGAGCCTGCGTTTTGCCGCGGCGGTGGTCACAGCCCCTCCTCCTGGTAGAGCTCGAAATTCGTCCGGGCGCGGAGAGCCGCGGTCGGACCCACGCCGCAGGGCGCGGACCAGAACTCAGGGTCGCGCACCCTCTCGCAATGGGCGAACCAGCTTTGCACATTGAACTCGATGCGGCTCGGGCTGACCTGCCTCGTCTCGATGAAGCCCGCCCGGCCGAGGCGTCGCATGGTATTTTCGGAAAGCGTGATCCCGAGGCGCTCCAAGGCCACCTGGCTGAGGCTCATCCACTCGACCAGCGGGCGGGGCACGACCCGGTATTCGCCGCGGCCGGTGGGCACCATCTCGGCCAGGACGAAGCGCGGCAGCGGGTCGCCCTCGTGTAATTCGACCTTCTTGCCCGGTGCGACTTCGCAGGCGACGCCGGGGCGGGCGCCGAGGAGGGGGCGGAGGGTCGTCAGGTGCGAAACGGGGCGGTTGGAGGCGAGCTCAGGCATGGGAGGGGAAGAGGGCGGAGTCAGCGGTCAGCGAGGGGTTCAGGGAGTGTCAGAGAGCCAGTTCGGGTTGCACGGGTGGGCGGTCGGCGAGGGCGCGCTGGTGCTTGATCCAGTCGAGGTGCTCCGCCGTGGTGCGTGCACGGTAGCGCGCACCGCGCGCGGCAGAATGCTCAACGCTGAAGGCTGAACGCTGAACGCCGGATTGCTCCTCCATGCAGGCGATGAAGCCGAGTTGGTAGAGCTCGGTCGTGCGGGGGCGGAAGCTGAGGATCGACATGCCGGCGCGCGCGGCGACTTCCTCGGTCGTGCCCGGCCCATGGGCGCGCCAGCAGAGGAGGACATGCTGGCGCTGACCGGCGAGGCGGGCTTGGAGCGACGCGAAGGTCTCGTTGCGGAAATCGACGGGCTTCATGCGAGACGGAAGAGGGCGGCGATGGCTTCGATGCGCTCCTGCTGCAGAGCGCGGAAGTGCTCGGCTCCGGCGGTGCCGAGCTCCAGACGCTCGATCCGCCGGCCGAGCAAATCGAGGTGGATGGCCTCGAGCACGAGCTCGACGCAGGCGCGGTTGGTCGAGCGGAAGAGCAGCTTGGCCTCGGCGGAGGTGAGGAAGGCGCGGAGGTGCGTGCTGGCCATCCCTGGCTTGCAACCCTCGCCAGTCACGACCCGCCGCCAGATCTTGGCGATGGGCGTGGCCCCTCCGGCGAAGCCTTCCTCCGTGGCGAGGGCGAAGGCGAAGCCGGCCAGCACGCCGATGCTGCGCAGTCCGACCTCGCGGGGCCGCTGGAGGAGCACGTAGCTGATGGGCTCCTCGAAGGCACGGTAGATCTCGAGGGTCTGCTGCACGCTCAGCCGCCGCGTGCGCTCACCGCAGCAGGTGCTGCCGAGGGTGGCCGCGATCTGGGCGATGGCGGAGCCATCCTTGATGCCGTGCTGGATCTTGAGCTGGTCGGCGACGGAGCGGGTGCGCCCGCGGTCCACCGCGTCCATCGTCGTCATCTCCCGCCCCTCGATGACCGAAGGCAGGCCGAAGGTGACCATCATGCGCACGGTCATGCCCGCGCGGATGATGGCGTGCAGGCGATGCTGTCCGTCGATCAGCTCGTCCCGGTCGTTGAAGGCGATGCCCTGGTGGGTGGAGACCCACACGCCGCCGCGCATGTCGCGCGCGTAGGCGGCGACGGTGTCGTCATCGAGCCGGCGGTTGCGGAAGTTGTTCTCGAGCCAGCGGCGGGCGGTGGCCGGATCGACCTCCATCCAGACCGTGCGGAGTTGACCCTGGGCGGCCACCGGGGCGCCGGCCTTGGCCACGGGCTGGGCCGTGCCGGCGGTGCGGATGAGGCCGCGGTCCTTGCCGGCTTGGATTAGCCGGCGGACCTCGGCGGCATCGAGCCTACCGAGTGCCGGCGCTGAGCGAATGGATGAGGTGGGCATCTTTGGGACCTTTCGGGATTCTGGAGCGGTGGAGCAGGAGCGAGGTAAGCTCGCGGGAGCGGAGGAGCAGTGCCCGCGCCTGGTTCTCGCGGGCGAGGTCGTCGCGCGTGGAGAGCACGAGGTTGGTGGGATCGAGATTGTTGGGATTGCCATCGGCATGGCGCACGACTCCTCCGGGCGGGATGGGGCGGCCGTGCGTCTCCTCCCAGATGAGACGGTGCAGCGCCGGGCGGCCGCGGCCGGGTTGCCACGGACCGGCGTAATAGGCCCCGGCACCCCGCCCATTCCTGTCGGAAGCCCAGAAATAGAGCCGGCCCTGATAAATGACGCCTTGGCTGACCAGCTTGAGCTGCGCCGCCGCGTTGCGCGAAGTGAGTCCGCGGTTGAGCCGGGCCACCAGGGCATGGGCTTTGGGCGAGCCGTAGGCGAAGGGCTCGACGTTGGCGGAGTAGGGCCGGCGCGGGCAATCCTCCGGCCGGTTGAGCCGGGCACGCACCAGGGCGACGAACCAGGCGCGCTTGGCGAGATCCCACCGCCGCCACTCGCGCCGCACCTCGTCGGGCAGCACGAGGCGGGTGAGACGCGCCGCCAGCGCGCGGAGCTCCAGCCGGCTGAGGAGTCGCATCTTGACCGGGGCGCCATTGGGCTGGCGGGGCACACTCTTGTAAGCCCGCAGCGGCAGGCCGCGGAGTTGGAAGAGGTTTCGGATGGCGGCGGGCGAGCGCCCGAATTTCCGGCCCAGGCTGCGCACCGAGGCGCCGGCCTGATACTCGGCGTGCATCTGGCGCACCAAGCCATCGAGCAGGGCGCGCCTTCCGCTGGCGCGGGCGGCAATGCCCGCGGGGCTGATGCGCGGGGTCTTTCTTTTTCTGCGGGCGAGGCGCTTCATGGCACTCAGAAGGGATGGTTCTCGGAGCCGGCGGTGACGCTGAGGGTGCCCGCCTTGACGCGCACATGGCGGCCGATCCGGGCGGCGAACTGCGGCTTGCGGCGCTTGCGCACGTCGAACACGAGGCCCCAGAGCTGGCGGGCGGTGGCGTCGCCGAGGGCGCACTTGTATTTGCAGCGGCAGATCGTCGCGGCGTAGGCCTCGTCGAGGCCGCGCTGGTCGAGCTCCCGCGCGAGGATGTAGCGGGCGCGGATGCGCGGCTCCTCCTCGCTGCGGAGCAGATCCCGCGCGGCCTGGTCGCCGTGGCCGAGGAGGGAGTGGAAATGCGCGCGGATGAGCAGGAAGTCATCCTGTGAGCAGTCGCGCAGGCTCTGCCGGCCGCAGGCCTTGCCCTGCTCGTAGTGCCGCCAGGCCTCGTAACAGGCCGAGGCCGAGAGCTCGGGGTTGGCGATCTCGAACTCCTCGCGGCCGGCCCAGTGATGGTAGGCCCGGCGTGCGAGGGAGCAGAGTTCGCGTTTTTGGAAGAGGGTGAGGCCGGAGGACATGTCGGTTTGGATTTCGGATTGGGCCGGCTCACACCGGCTGCGGAGCGCGCGAGACGGGCGTGCGCGCCGCCAGCGGCGCGAGGCGGCGCCGGACATCGCCGAGCGTGACGAGGGCGACATCCACGTGCACCAGGGCGACACTGTTGTCCCCGTCGGCGAGGGCGTGATGCGCGGCCTTCTGGCGCTCGAGGGCATCGAGCAGGTCGGCGCGGAGCTGGAGCTGGTCGTCGGGGGTCATGGGGCGGTGGCGGAGAGCACGGAACGAGCCGTCGGGTCGCTGGCGCTCCCCGCTACGTTCAGGGCTTCCGCGCAGCGGTGGCGGAGATCGAGGAGCTGGCCGGCGAACTTCGGCTCGGTGGCGGCGCGGTCGCCCACGCTCTTGATCGCGTGGATGACGGTGCCGTGATCGCGCCCGCCGAAGGCGAAGCCGATGCGCTCGAGTGAGAGCGGCGTGAGGGCGCGGCACAGCCACATCGCCGCCTGACGCGCCGCCGCGAGGTCGTGCGGGCGGCGCGGGGAGCAGAGATCCTCCGGGGTGAAACCGTAGTAGCGGGCGACCAGCTCGATGATCGGCGCGCAGGGGTTCTCGCTCGGCGCGCCCACCTCGGCCGCGACGGCGCGTCGCACCCCGGCCGCGGCGTGCAGCATCGCGGTGTAGGCGGCGTCGAACTCGGCGAAGGCCTGGGAGACGGGAGTCATGGGATTTTGGATTTTGGATTGCGGATTTTGGATTTCCCGAGCCGACGGGCCTCGGCTGCAGCGGCCCGCGCCCAGCGGACGGCCAAGCGTGGATTGGCGGCGGGCTGGGCGCCGGTGCAGCGGTCGAGCAGTGTCGGCTGACGCTTCATCGTGTCTTAGCGGTCGGGCGCACTTTGGATTTGCCGCCGGCTTGCTCGCTGGCGCGCCGGCCCCAGAGCCCACTGTGCTCGAGTTCCTGGCGCCGGCGCTTGGCCTTGAGCACGGCGAGGGTCCCCTCGGCGCGCTGGATCGCCGCATTCGTCCGGACGATGGCCCGGCCGAGCAGTTCGAGCTGCAGTTCGGTGTTGGAGAGCTTGGCGAGGGCGCCCATGGCTCACTCCTCCGCTCCGTCGGTGGCGGCTTTCTCGTCGAGGAGCGCTGAGACGAGCTTGTCCACATCGTCGTCCGTGGCCTTGACGAAGACCTGCTCGCCGACCTCGGTCACGGTGCAGCCGATGGCCTTGAGCTCGTCCACCGTGAGACCGGAGAGCGCCTTCTTGATCGGCTTCTTCTCGATGCGGATGAGCACGCTGGCCTTCGCGGCGAGCTTCCTCTCGATCGCGGCGACGATCTTGTCGTCTGCACCCTTGGCCCAGGTGATCTTGCCCTTGCCCTTCTGGATGCCGCAGCGGATGCCGTGCGCCGTGATCGTCTTCGGATTGGTGAAGAGTGGGCGCGAGGCGTCGATGGCGCGCACGAGCTCATCCTGGGCGTCGCGCGCGGCGGCGACGGCGAGCTTGATGCCGGGCAGGCGGCGACGCTTGATGGTCTCGAGCTCGTCCTGGAGGGCCTGGACGCGCTCGGCCAGGACGCCGCGCGCATCCGCGAAGGTCTTGGCGAGGGCTTGGATGTCAGTGAGGGTTTTCATGGGGAGGTCGGGGGGCGGTTGAGGGGTTACTGTGCGGTGCGGCGCTCGAGTGTGATGGCGTCCTTCGGGAGCACGTTGTCGGTCACGACGACGGCGACAGGGAGGCGGGTTTTCACCCAGAGCTCGGCATCCTTGAAATACTTCGCCCCGACGCATTCGAGGGCCTCACCGACGCTCCTTGCCGGCAGCATGCGGCCGCGCTTGGAGGCGTTGAAATCGTAGGCGCCCTTGAA
>CAYYVB010000103.1:0-7290 GCA_964475035.1 uncultured Opitutaceae bacterium
TGACAATGAGAGCATCAGCGGACCAGCGGTTACCCCTGGTCCCGACGGTTTATCCAACCTAATCAGATACGCATTGGGCCTGCCGACAAACTCGGGAGATTCCGTGATTCTCCCCACCATCAGCACTGATGGCACTCGGTGGGTTTACACTTACATCCGACCAGCGGATCGTCCCGACCTGACTTACTCGGTTGAGTTCTCCACTAACCTCAGCTCATCCACCGCCTGGACATCGGTTAGCTCGCATACACGGATGACAAGCGGTGAAGGCGTCGAGACATGGGAGGCAAGTATTCCTCTAAGTGCCGGCAGTGCGGTATTTTTCCGACTCAAGATCGTCCGGTAAGAATTTCCCGCTGCACCGCCGAGCAACCTCAAGCAACCACCAGCTACAAAGCAGCTATCTTTGCCGGAAAATCCGCCGAAAAAACAGGATTTCGGTGACTGAGAATCATTTTAGGATTCTAAAAATCTAAGTAAAAGAAATGCCTGTTGACAGAGGCTCAAGCAGTTAGCAAGTTCACCGCTCCTTTGTTGCAGGGTGGAGCAGCCTGGTAGCTCGTCAGGCTCATAATCTGAAAATGCGGACTAAGCGGATGGCACCCGGCAGGAAACGAGTGAGTGGAAACGACGTGAAATGTCCGGAATTGTTCAGCTCGTCTCCGAAAACTTGCCGAAATTTCGGAGCCTTGATTGGCTTCGCTCAGTCCTTTGTCCTTTTTCGCCGCCGGCTCAGGATGACGGCGGCAAATTCGTCGAGCATCCGACGCACGTTCTCATCCGCATCTGCCTCGCGGCGAAGCAACTCTAGCGTCGGATCTGAACCAGCATCATTGGCGCCCTTTGGCCGGACGACATAATTTGCCGGGTCATGACCCGCGCGCAGGATCTCGTCGATTGCGTGAGCAATAACAACGTTCCGGGCGTTGTCAGGTTGCGTCCAGCTCGTGCATACCCGACGGAAGAAATCATCCTCGGGGCGGACTCCGGCCAGAAGCCGGGAAATGTAGCTCGGTATCACCTTACAACGAGCTGCCAATTCCGACTGGTTGATCCCTTCTGATTCCATCGCGCGAGCGACGGCACGCACAAAGTGTGATTCCGGCATGATTCACGCAAAGCAGAATTGTGCATTACGTGCAACTTTTTCCTTGCGTGCATTGCGTGCATCATTTTGCATTTGATGCATGAGCCCGGAGCTGAAAAGAACAATTGCAACGCTGATAGCGGCGGATCCTTCAATAAACCCCATTGAGCGGACCACGCTGTTTCGTGCGCTCGATGGAGACATACCCGAGGCAAGAACGGAGGACCGGATGTTAACGGCTCGAGCTGCTGCGGCATATCTGGGCATCAGCACACCGACATTCTGGAGACTGCGGCGCGAGTCATGCAACCCGCTCCTCCATCCAGTGGAAGTGAAGCGGGGCCTTTACCGCTATTCGCAAGCGCGCTTGGACGCATACCGGAGCAAGACAATTGAGCCGACGATAAGACTGGTGCCATGAAAGCTGAAGCCGGCAAAAACTCTAAGCACTGGGGGTTCCGACTACGTCGGCCGGGAGAAAAAGCGCGCTTTATTACCCTTCGCGGATGTCCCGTCGAGGGCAGTCCCCCCACCCGACGTGGAGTGAAAGGTGATGCCGCATACGAGCGCTCGCGCAATCGCGCGCAACGGGTCGTGGACGAATACGAAACCCGGCTTGGTCGAGAGCAGGATGCCGCAGAATTGCTTCGCGAGCTTTACCGCGTTGAACGGGGAACTCCGCCTCCGCGCATTAAGATCGAGGAGCTTGCGGAGAAATACCTATCACTCGAAAGGGCGGCGCCACTCTCACCCCGGTAGCCTGGGATCGCGTCGACCTGAAACGCGGGGTGCTAGCAATTTCCGACCCGGGAAAGAAGGGAGCACCGGTAACGATTCCGATTTTCCCCGCCCTGAAGGAAGTTCTGCTGAGATGCGGGCCACAGCCGAAGGGATACGTTTTCCCGAAATTGGCAGCCGAATATGCAACGAACCCCGATTCCGTCCGCGCCCGCATCAAGAAGCTGCTAGTCCGCTCAGGATTCACCGAAACGGACCTTCAAGTCGCGCATCCAAGCGGCAAACGACGGGCCAGCGTTCGGGGTGCGCACTCGTGCCGTGTCACGTGGATCACGCTTGCACTCATGGGCGGTGTCCCAATCGAGGTCGTCAAAAAGGTGACCGGTCATAAAATTACCGAAACCGTCTTAACGCATTATCTCCAGGCCGACGGCACGGCTACAATACCGCCGGTCCCGACACCTATGCTAAGCAGAAACAGATCACCGCATCGCTTGAAGCCACCCACACATTCAATGACCGGTTTTCCATGCGTGTGGCCGCAGCTCGGGACGAACATTACTATGATGCCCTCCGTCGGGTGGGGGCCCAAATTCCGGCTGCTCAGGTTCCCCCGCACTCGCCGTTTGGCCGAGTCGCTTCACGCCTTTCCGAGCAATTTGATCTCATCCTTGAGCGTCACACGCTCGGCGAAACTTGCGAAGTCTGGCTGCTGAAGTTCGACGAACATCTACTCCTCGCTCTCGTCCCAGACAGCGACAGCGCCACCATCGCGGAGTCTGTATTCGAACGGTGGCCCGCGCTGTTATTCGTGACGGTTGGCTCCTCGCACATGCTCGTCGCTCGTGAGCTGTCCCTCGCTGATCCAAGCCAGAGGCTGCTCTTGGCGCGCCTCTTTCAAGAGCCGAGCAACAATTGATATCATCGCCATGAATTTCACGTCATCAAACATTCCCAAGGTCGATCCCACCTGCGACATTGTCCTCGCGTGGAACGACACGCAGGAACGCGTTCAGATTTCATCGGCGGGCGAGTTGTATTTTTCCGCGCGCATCGAAGACCGTTGGTTCATGCTTTTGTGGCAGTGTCCTTCGCTCGCCAATTGGCTGCTAGAAACGGCCAATGACGAGGTCGCGATCGCGTGGACCGAGTTGCCGTCGAACCCATGTCGCCCCGCGCTTTTGCTGCGTGCGCGCTTCGGAGATTCGGAAGGCCACGTCGCGCTTCCTGACGATGCGCCCGATTCTGATGAAATCTGGTTTCGCGCTCGTTTCCGCTTGGGCGGCATTCATCGGGTCACTGGCCAGTGGCCAATCGACCCCAGCAAAGGAGTGCGTCCATGAATGACGATACTTTTCAGCTCATCGTCGAACATCCTGATCGTGCGCGCTGCTTGGTCGACGCGGCAGGGAGAATCTTTTTCATGCGCGGAAACGCTTCCGTGGTTGTCGAGCCGTCGGAGAAATTTGCACAGTTCATCTCGGACCTTCGTGCACGTGAGCAGCGTTCCATGCAGTTCTACGGTCTCTACGAAGCACCGCGGCCGGCAGAAATTCCGAAGTTTTTCGCGGCGTTTTATGCAGCGGACAACCTACTCGGCGCTTATTGTTCACAGGAGCTAAGCGCAGATCTGTTGCAGGCGATTCTGTTTCAGTGGCCCGAAACGCCAGTGATCTTTCATCCATGCGGGACTGCGGTGATCAGATGGGACACGTCGCGATGACCCAATTGCGATTCCTGCTGAGTGGAAGATCGGCAGCGGGGCACGTTCGTCGTGCGGGCATCGCCGGAAATTTGATGGCGCGACGGAAGGCCGAGCTATTATATCCAATATTCGCTATGAGTATGAATGAAGACGAACAGACAAGAAAAGCCATCGCACGACTGCGTGCTGCGTCTAGTTCTGCCGCGGAATGCCGGCGTCTTCAAAAGATGATGGCCCAATACGTCAAACAGCACGCCACGGGCGGGCGTCTCTATCTTGCGCCAGATGGTGATTTCTGGGTCAGCTTCGGCGCTGAACCATGGCCAAATGTTCAAGTCTGCGCCATCCGTTGCGGCGAAGTTCCCGATGAAGGTAGCATTGAAGCATCCCTCGACCAGGCTGCGGACGCGCTTGACGAGGATCTTTGAAAAGAACGTGCGACCTCCTACCTGTTGATGGACTACATGCAACACTGTTGAGTGAAACCGCTCTGAAACATGCTGAACGTCGTAGAAACCGGTCGACGCTCGGCTGCCGAAAAATCACCGAAATCTGGTGTTTTTGAGAAAGCCGTTGACAGTCCCAATTCTCACAACTCATTGTTGCCGTTCCCTTGTTGCAGGGTGGAGCAGCCTGGTAGCTCGTCAGGCTCATAACCTGAAGGTCGTTGGTTCAAATCCAACCCCTGCACCCAATTTGAGGCCCTCCCACTGCTCGGGAGGGCCTTCTGCTTTAACGGGTTGCAACATGGATTCGCGCCGTGGCGGCCGGTCGGGCCTCAATCCTCGTCTCGGCTCCAAGGCGGGATGAGCCGGCTGTGCTCCATCCATTAATTGTCCGGGCGATGACCTGCGGTATGAAATTTGAAGACCGGCGACTCAGTGCGGACTTTCGGCAAGAGCGCTGCCAAATCGGCGACGATCAGCGGGTGCGTGGCCGCCAAGTCGGTCTTTTCCTGCGGATCGCACTCAATGTTGTAGAGCTGAAAAGGACCGGGATCTTCCTGCGCGGCACCGTGGCGCACCAGTTTCCATGGACCTTGGCGCAGCGCCTGACGGCCGCCGAGTTCGTGGAACTCCCAGTAAAGGTAAGCGTGCCGAACCTGCTCACCGCGACCGGTGAGCGTCGGCACGAGCGAGATGCCGTCGAGTCCGGTGGGAGTCCGTTGCCCGGCGAGATCGACGAAGGTCGGGAAGAAATCCCACCCCGCGCAGACCAAATCGCTCGTCACTCCGGGCGGCACTTGTCCGGGCCAGCGTGCAATCATCGGCACACGAATACCGCCTTCATGGACGTCGCGTTTGGCACCGCGCAGATCGCCGCTGCTGTCGAAATTGGCGGGGTTGCCGCCCCCCTCCCCGGCCGGCCCGTTATCGGAGGTGAAGATGATTAGCGTATCTCCCGTCAACCCAAGCCGCTCGACCGTGGCGATGATGTCGCCCACCTGATCGTCGAGGACGTTGATCATCGCCGCATAAGCCGCCTTGGGCGTGGGCTGCGAGATGTAAGGGCCTTGGCGAAACTTCGGGCCGTGATCGACACCGCGATAGGGCGTTTCCTCGCCATAAAGTCCCCGGTGGCGGGCAAGGTAGTCGTCAGGGGCATCCAGATCGGCGTGCGGCAGCGGTGTCGCGACCAAGAGGAAGAACGGCTGCTCGCGGTTGGCCTCGATGAACTCGAGCGTCCGGCGATGGATCAGTTCCGGTGCATAAACCGCCCGGCCACCATCGCGATTGCCGGGCAGCTCGATCCGCGTGGCATTATCCCAAAGGTGCTCCGGGTAATAATGGTGGGCGAGCCGCTGGCAGTTGTAGCCGAAGAAGCGGTCAAAGCCTTGGTTCTCCGGCGCGCCGGTCGAACCGGGGCCGCTGAGGCCCCACTTGCCGAACACACCGGTCACATAGCCGTCTTGTTGCAAGCTGCGGGTCAACGTGAGCGTCTCCGCCGGCAGAGGCTGCTGGCCCTCGGGCTTCACCTCCCTGTTGCCGCGGATCGGCGTGCGCCCCGTGTGCAATCCCGTCAGGAAAACCGAGCGGGCCGGGGCACACACCGGACTGCCCGAGTAGTGCTGCGTGAAGCGCATGCCCTCGGCCGCCAACCGATCGATGTTGGGCGTTTGGAGCCGTTTCTGCCCGTAGCTGCCGAGGTCTCCATAGCCAAGGTCATCGCCCATGATGACGATGAAATTGGGCGGACGCGCGGCCTTGGCGGCTGGGGCAGCGGAAGCGACCAACGAAAGCGTGAGTCCGAGCCAGGTTGCCAACAGGATCGGACCGAAGCGGCGAGCGGAGCAAACCGGGGCGAGGGACGAAACCATGATGGGTGAAGGCCGGCAGTGTGATGGGAATTAACCGCGAAGCGAGGCTCGCCTCATGAGCGCGCGTCCGCGCTGACGAGTCCATCGATCGGCAGCCACCAGCGATTCGCCGGCGTGAGCGAAGAACTGGATGCCATCGCCGGCAGGATTGCCGACGAGGCCCAGAACAGCAGGGCCGAGGATCATGAACTGCGCTGGGGATGACTGTCCTTTGCGACGAGCAGGGAAGCCTCGCGCAGCAGATCCGCGATCTCGAAGGGCTTGCGCAGGAAGCGGCAGGGCTGCAACTCCTCCACGACCTTGGCGTCGACCACGCGGTTGAAGCCAGACATGAGCAGCACCGGCAACCGCGCTCGCGCAGGGTGCGCGCCAAGGCCGTGCCGGTCATCACGGGCATCAGCGGTCAAGTTGCCTTCCGTGGAGCAAATCGGCCCCTTGGCCAAACGGACTGATCGATGAATTCGCGTGGCTACCGCGCAACGGCCCGCGTCCTTTTCCCTCTGGAAAAAATGGCGCGGATGGAAAAATCCGCGGGAGGTGATTAGAGCCGGACGGAGCTATCCCCGGCCCCGCAAAAGGCGCTTCATCTATGACAGAGAATGCAAATCCACGCGCGCGTGCCGCCATGGCGGCGCGCCTCGACGTGAGACGGGCAAAGCGCGCGATCCGGATGGACCGGACCGATGGACGGGACTTTGACTGAGCACCGTTCTTCAGACGGCGACAGGGCCAAAGGACGCAGCGCATGGATTGCGCCGAGCTTTTCCCATCAGCGCGCCTGATGCCACTTCACTCTGCGAAAGCAAAAGGTGCGCGACGGCGCGCTAATCCCGCGCCCTCAAAACACTGATCGGGACGAAGAATTCGCTCAGGCCGATCTCCTGTAGCGCCGATGTAAGACCAGCGACCCTCAGGTCCTGCGCCTCGGGTTCGTGTTCGTTCCCAGTAAGACTTCCGCCAGTGACCGGACCCTGTTTGCCGGTCGCTGTTCACCGCGGGGGCTGGGAGCGAAGTTATCCCACAACGAAAGCTACGATTAAAAAACGCTCACCATTGGCCAAAAGATCACCCTCGGATTCGCGCTGATCCTCGCCGTTCTCGCCGCCACCGGCGGCTTTTCCACCTACAACATGCGTCAAGCCGTCAAAGGCGCGAGCGACCTCTCCGAAAATTACATCCCGGAACTGGTCTTCGCTCAACAACTCGCCGACTCGACCGCGAAGATGCAGATCAACGTCCGCAGCTTCGGCTTCACCGAAGAGGAGAGTTACATGCAAGAGGCGGACAAGGCCCTCGCCGCCGTGCGCGTCGCGGAGAAGGAGCTCACCGACCTCGCCGCCCGCGCCTCGCACCTCGTGAAACTCCGCCAGATGCTGCCGAAGGGCCAGGCCGATCTCGCCACTTACGAGAAGGCCATGCAGCAGACCAAGCAGATCGTCGCCA
>CAYYVB010000103.1:7300-9297 GCA_964475035.1 uncultured Opitutaceae bacterium
CGCCAACGAAGCCGGCCCCGCCGCCACGAAGGAAGTCGACGATCTCATCGCCGGCCAGCACGCCAAGTTGGACAAGGACGTTTCCCGCGCCGACCTCGATGCCGTCCACTCGCGCAACGAGAATCTCCGCGTGCTCGACAACGTTAAGGGCCACATCATGGCCATCCGTTTGGCGAACTATCGTTCCCGCGCCGATCGCGACGACGAGATCGTGGCCAAGGCCATGGCGACCGAGTGGCCGAAGCTCGAGCAAGGCCTCGCCACCCTGAAGTCCAAATTCAAGGATCCGGCCGACCTTGAGGAACTCGCCCGCGTCAAGCAGGCCGCCGACCGCTACGCCGACGCGCTCAAGGAACAAGGCGTCGCGATGGAAGCCCTCGCCCAGATCGGCCGCACCCGCGCCGCCGCCGGCGCCGCCTTCGACCAGTTCGCCAACGACCTCATCGTGGCCGCGAGTGAAGGCGCGAGTAACATCGCCACGACTTCGACCACCACGCTCTCGACCGCGTCGTCCTTCACCCTCTTCGCCATCCTCGGCGCCATCGCCCTCGGAGTCACCGCCGCCGTCTTCATCACCCGCGGCACCAACAAGTCCCTCCGCCAGATCGCCGACACGCTCGGTGACGCCTCGACCCAGGTCGGCTCCGCCGCCAGCCAGGTGTCCTCCGCCAGCCAGTCGCTCGCCGAAGGTTCCTCCGAACAGGCCGCCTCGCTCGAAGAGACCTCCGCCTCGCTCGAGGAGATCAACAGCATGACCAAGCGCAACGCGGACAACGCCGAGAACGCCCGCGGCCTCGCCTCGCAGGCCCGCGCCGCCACCGACGAAGGCATCCGCGAGATGGACGCCATGGTCACCGCCATGGGCGACATCAAGGGTTCCTCCGACAACATCGCGAAGATCATCAAGACCATCGACGAGATCGCGTTCCAGACGAACATCCTCGCCCTCAACGCCGCGGTCGAAGCCGCCCGCGCCGGTGAGGCGGGCGCCGGGTTCGCCGTCGTCGCCGACGAAGTCCGCTCCCTCGCCCAGCGCGCCGCCGTCGCCGCCCGCGAGACGGCCGACAAGATCGACGACTCCATCCAGAAGAGCAGCCGCGGCGTCGATATCTCGAACCGCGTCGCCACGAGCCTCAAGGACATCGCCGACAAGGCCCGCAGCGTGAACGAACTCGTCAACGAGATCGCCACCGCTTCGAAGGAACAGGCCCAGGGCCTCGCCCAAGTCAGCACCGCGATGGGTCAGATGGATCAGGTCACGCAAGCCAACGCCGGCAACGCCGAGGAAACGGCCGCCGCCGCCGAAGAGCTCAATGCCCAGTCCGTCGCCCTGCAGGACAACGTCGCCTCGCTCCTCCGCCTCGTCGGCGGCCGCTCCGAGCACCACAACAGCGACGTCATCCAGCGCCCGCGCCTCGGTCGCAGCACTCCGGCCGCCAAGAAGGCCGCGTCGCCGGTCCAATCCGTCAAGGTGGTCCATCCCGCCAAGCCCGGTGCGCATGGCGAACCGGTCAAGAGCCCGGCCCTCGCCGCCCACGCCGCCGGCGCGGACGAACACTGGCACGCGTGAGTCACCTCCACCCTCAACCTTGTTCAGCCATGTCCACTGAAGTCCTCACCGCGACCACCCAGTCCGCCGGCAAATACCTGACCGTGCAGGTGGCCGGAGAAGCCTACGGCGTCGCCGTGTTGAAGGTCCGAGAAATCATCCGCCTGCAGAAGATGACGCCTGTCGCGCAAATGCCCGCGCACGTGCGCGGCGTCATCAACCTCCGCGGGCGTGTCATCCCCGTCATCGACCTCCGCGCCAAGTTTGGCCTCGAGGCGAAGATGGACGAACGCACCTGCATCGTTGTCATCCAGGTGCGCCGCGACGACGGCGCGGAGATGCCGTTCGGAATCGTCGTCGATCGCGTCGAGGAAGTGGTCAACGTCGCCGCCGGCGACATCGAGCCGCCGCCCGAGTTCGGTTCGGCGGTCCTCGACCAGACCCAGTT
>CAYYVB010000104.1:0-9269 GCA_964475035.1 uncultured Opitutaceae bacterium
GAACTGCCCGGTGGCAGTTCGCTGCGGGCGAGCGAGGCGTTACCGAGGACGCCGGTGAGGAGATTGTTGAAATCGTGCGCGATGCCGCCGGCGAGGACGCCGAGGCTCTCGAGTTTCTGGGTCTCGAGGATCTTCCGCTCCATCTCCTGGCGCTCGCGTTCGGCGCGGCGGCGGGCCGAGATATCGCGGATCGAGGCGGAGGCACCGACGATCCGTCCGCCGGCGTCACGGATGGGCGAGACTTGGATGGAGACCTCGACATCGCGGCCGTCCTTGTGGCGGCGGATGGTGTCGAATTGGCGGAGCGGTTCGCCGCGGGTGAGGCGTTCGATGATGCCCGCTTCCTCGTCGAGACGGTCGGGCGGGAAGAGCATCACAATGGGGTGGCCGACGGCCTCGGCAGCCGTGTAGCCGAAGATCTTTTCGGCGCCGTGGTTCCAGTCGGTGATGATGCCGTCGAGCGTCTTGGCGATGATCGCGTCCTCGGAATTGGCGATGATCGCGGCGTAGCGGGAGTTGTTGGCGAGGGCGGTCTGGAGTTCGGTGACGTCCTGGAAGGTCGCGACGCACCCGGTGAGGCGGCCCTCGGCGTCGCGCAGCGGCACGGCGTTGGCGATGAGTTCGAGGCGCGTGCCGTCGTCGTGCACGATGGTTTCGGCGAAGCCGAGGACGGCCCTGTTCTCGCGCGCGGCGACCTGCATGGGGAGCTCGTCGGGCGATACGGGGGCATCGCGGTGCAGCACGTGGAAATTGGTCGGACTCTGGCCGTCGGGGGCGGTGAGGGAGGCGTTGTCGTTCCGGCCGAGCCGGAGCATTTTCGAGAAGGCCTCGTTCATGCGGATGACACGGCAGGCGGGATCCTCGGCGATGCCGACGCCGACCGGCAGCACATCGAAGAGAGCCTGCAACTCCGCGACGCGCTGGCGGAGCTGGTCATTGAGGTGCTGGACCTCGGCCTCGGCGCGCTTGCGTTCGGCAATCTCGGCCGAGAGCGAGGCGTTGGCCACCTCGAGGGCGGAGGTGCGTTCGCGAACCCGTTCCTCGAGCGAGGCATTAAGACGGCGCAATTCCTCGGGCCCGGCGAGTTGGAGCGCGGCCGGCATGACGCGGAAGAGCGCGACGGCGGTCGCCAGCGAGATGGCGGCAGTGGCCGCCTTCACGCCTCCGGTGAGGTAGTAATGGCTGTGCCAAATCGTCCAGACCTCGAGCAGGTGCGTGAGGCCGCAGGCGATGATGAAGGCGCCGAACATCAGGAAGATCTTCGGGTAGGGCACATCGCGCCGGTGGCGGACGAAGTAGATCAGCCCGACGGGGATCGAGAAGTAGGCGAGCGCGATCAGGCTGTCGGAGACGCCGTGCAGCCAAAGCAGCTGCGGGGTCCAAAGATAGCATTGCCCATGCGGCATGAACCCGGTGCCGCAAAGCTGCTCAAGCCAGGATTGCATCGTGGTGCGTGGAGGTTGAACCGGCCCGTAGAAAAAACTGCGCGGGCAAGTCGATAGCGCAACGCCCAAACCTTTCCCTAGGGGATAGGCCGCAGAGTGTGGCCGGGAAAGCGGGCGCGACCGCGACGGCGCACTTTCGGCGCCGGCGGATTACGCGGAGGGTGTGCGCTCGATCACGCGGCGGATTTCCTGCGCGAGCGTATCGACCTCGAAGGGTTTCTGCACGAAGCCCGCCAGGCCCTTGCCGACGAAGCGGTTGATGGCGTCAACCCGGTTGAAGCCGCTCATGAGCACGACGCGCACTTCGGGACGCAGGAGGCGGAGTTGGCGGAAGGCTTCCTCGCCGTCCATCTGCGGCATGGTGAGATCGAGCAGCACGGCGGTGTAGCGCGCGGGATCCTGCTGGAAAAGCGCCACGCCCGCGGCGCCATCCCCGGCGAGATCGACGGTGAAGCCGACCCGCTCCAGGAAAGAACGGGCGACCTCGCGCACGCTCGGCTCGTCGTCGATGACGAGCACGGTGCCGCTGCCGCGCCAGATCGAGCGGCCGGCGGGGGCGCGGTGCAGGGGTTGGGTTTCGCCCTCGACGGCGGGCAACAGCACGCGGAACGTGGTGCCTCGGCCCGGTTCGCTGTAAACTTTGATCGCGCCCCGGTGGCCGCGGACGATGCCCAGCACGGCGGCGAGGCCGAGGCCGCGGCCGGTGAACTTCGTGGTGAAGAACGGATCGAAAATGCGCGCCACGGTCTCGCGGCTCATGCCGCTGCCGGTGTCGCTGACTTCGAGGCAGACGTAGCGGCCGGGGATGAAATCGGCGGCGACCTGCGTGGTCGAAAGATAAGCGGCGTCGGCCGCGATCTCGCTCGTGCGCAGGGTGATCTGACCGTTGTTGTCCCCGAGGGCTTCGGAGGCGTTGATGACGAGATTCATCACGACCTGGCGGAGCTGGGTGGGATCGGCGCTGACGGCCGGCAGGTTCGGGTCGAGGGCGAGCGAGAGGGTGGCCTTCTTGCTGATGGAAATCTGCAGCAGTTGCGCCGTGTCCTCGAGCAGCTCGTTGAGCGAGAGGCGCTGGACGATGAAGCGGCCCTTGCCGGAGTAGGCGAGCATCTGTTTGCAGAGGTCCGCGGCACGGAGGGAGGCCTTTTCGATCTGCTCGAGGTAGGCGGCACCGTTCCAGCCGCGCGGGGCTTCGAGGCGGGCGAGGCCGGCGTTGCCGAGGATGCCGGTGAGGAGATTGTTGAAATCGTGCGCGATGCCGCCGGCGAGAATGCCGAGGCTCTCGAGCTTTTGGGTTTCGAGCAGCTTGCGGTCGATGCGTTCGCGCTCTTCCTCGGCGCGGCGGCGGGCCGTGACGTCGCTCATCCGGCCCAGCAGGCGCACGGCGTGCCCGTGCGATCCGTGAACAAAGACGCCGTGGTCCTCGATGTTGCGATAGGTGCCGTTCTTGTGCTGGAAGCGGTATTCGGTGTGGTAGCTCACCTTCTCGCGCAGCGCGCGTTCATATTCGGACGTGGCAGTGGCGCGGTCGTCGGGGTGGATCATCTCCTCCCAGCGCGAGAGGTTGACGCTTTGGAATTCGGCGAGGGAGTAGCCGGTGATGCTGGGTGTCGCCTCGGTGCCGAACCACTGGATCGTGCCGGTGGCGAGATCCAAGTCGTAGATCATCTGGCCGGTCTGGTCGATGACGGTGCGGTAACGCAGCTCGCTTTGCGTGAGAAGTTCCTCGGCTTGGCGGCGGGCGGCGACCATGTCGTTGAAGGCGCGTGCGGTCTCGGCGATCTCGGCCGGGCCGGCAACCGCGGCGAGGCGCTCGGTGTGGCCGGCGGCCTGATCGCGTGCGGCGTCGGCGAGGGCCAGAATGGGGCGCTCGATCATCTGTGCGTAGCGCGAGACGAGGTAGGCGCCGAGGAGCAGGACAACGCCGGCGCCGGCCAGGGTCTGCCAAAGGTTCCGGTGGGCGGCGTGGTAGATGGAGTCCGAAGGCACCGAGGTGATGGTGATCCACGGGGCGGCGACGACGCGGGTGACGAAGGCGATCCGCTCTTCGCCAGACATGCCGATGGCGTTGATGAAAGGCTCACCCCGTTCGAGGGCGCCGCGCAGCTGCTCGAAGCTCGCGGCGGGCAGGCCGATGAAGCGCTCGGGGTCCGGCCGGCGGAGGACAATGCGGCCGTCGGCGGAGATGATGCCGACGGCGAGACCGGTGTTGCCGTCGGGGAGATTCAGGAAGCGGGCGAATTCCTCCAAGCGCACCGGGACGATGAGGGTGCCGATGCGGGCACCAGCGGCAGTAAAGACCGGTTGCGTGAGCAAGACGGTCCAGAGCTGGCCGTTCGGACTTTGGTGGGGGCGCCCGACTTGGAAGCGCGTGGTTTGTGCCGCCTCGGCGTAGACTGGCAGGCCTTCAAGTTCGCGGCGATTTTCGTCCGTCAACGGCTGGGCTGCGGCAATCAGCCGGCCACCTGTGTCGAGCAGGCGGATGTCGGCGAGGACGGGGTTGACGCGGACGATCTCGCGAAAGACGGCCTCCATGTTCGCGATGCGCAATTCCTGCACGCGCGCATCCCGGGCTAGGCGCTCCAGCCGGCCGCGGTTCTCCTCGAGGAAGCGATCGATGATGCCTTCGTTGACCTGCTGCAGGAACTTGAGCTCTTGCAACGCGTGTTCGCGGTCGGCGACGAACTGCCGATAGACGCCATACCCGACCAAGCCCGCGAGCGGCAGTGCCACGGCGATGGCCAGCGTGAGCAGGCGGCGATGGATGGAAGTGGGAGGACGCACAGGTGGTCCGCCGCAACGCTTCCGTTCCTCATCCGCGCCGGTGCGCGTGATGCGGGCGGACGAAGCAGTTATCAGCGTCCGCGAAAAGTCTCAGCGGATATCAACCAGCTCAACCTCGAAAACCAGCGTCGCGCGTTCGGGGATGACCTTGCCCTTGCCCATCGGACCGTAGCCGAGCCAATAAGGGATGATCAGCGTGCGGCGCTCGCCTTTCTTCATCGTCTGGAAGGCCTCGTCCCAACCCTTGATGACTTCGCCGTTGCCGACGCGAAACGTGAAGGGTTGGCCGCGATCATAGCTGCTGTCGAACTTCCGGCCGTCGAGCAGCGTGCCGTGGTAATGCGCCACGACCTGCGCGCCGACGGACGGCGGGGAGCCCTCGCCCGGTGTGCGCACGATGAAGCGCAGCCCCGAGGGCGTGACGGTGGCGCCGGCGAATTTCTCCTCGATCAGGCGCAGGTCATCCGCGGCCATGCGCGCGGCCTCCTGCTGGGCGCGGACGTATTTGTTCGCCGGCTCGCCCGGGTTGGGCAGGCGGAGGACGCCGGTGCGGGCTTGGAAAGCGATGAAGATGAGCACGCCCGCAAGGATGAAGAGGATGCCGAATTTGCGCATGAGGGTGAAGGGAGTTGTCCCGAAGTGCATCCAACTTCGCCGCGAAGGGAAGGGCGATTTGCCGATTATTCGGCGCCATAATTCGCGAGTAATCGCGTCTGATGACTGCCGGCCGGCCGGCTTTTTCCTTGGGTGGGCGCGAGCCATCCGGCTTTCTGTGACCATGCAGAACTTCCAACTGCCCCGCAGCCTCGCCGCCGAACCTGTTCGCGGAGACGCCATCGAGCAGCGCTTCAAGATCGCCCGCAACGAATTCGGTCCGGAGTGCATCTACCGCATCCATGACCCCGCCGACAACGCCACTTGGGGCTTCGTCGCCGTCGACAACCTCGTCCGCGGCCGCGGCCTCGGCGGCCTCCGCCTCGCCCCCGACATCAACGTCGAGGAAGTCTACGGCCTCGCCGCCGCCATGACGATGAAGAGCGCCGCCGCCATGCTCCCGCTCGGCGGCGCCAAGAGCGGCCTCCGCGTCGAGCCCCGCTACTTCGCCGACAAGCCCGAGGAAAAGAAGGCGCTGATCGCCATGTTCGCCGAGGCCCTCTGGAGCATCCCGGAATACATCCCGGGCCCCGACATGGGCACGAACGAGACGGACATGCAGACGATCTACGACGTGTTCGCGGCCAAGAACGGCGCCGCCAACCACGGTCGCGGCGGCGTCGGCCGCCCGCCCGCCAAGGGCGGTTTCCCGCTCGATGACTGGGGCATCACCGCGCACGGCCTCTTCGCCGCCGCCATCGCCGCCGAGAAGCACATCCCGGATTTCCGCATCAAGGATTCCAGCGTCGTCATCCAAGGCTTCGGCAACGTCGGCGCCCCCATCGCCGAGAAACTCGCCTCGCTCGGTGCCCGCATCGTCGGTGCCTCCGACATCAACGCCGCCCTCTACAATCCCGACGGCCTCGACCTCGCGCAGCTCCTCGCCCTCCGCCGCAACAAGGACGGCCTCGCCGGCTACACCGGCCCCGTGAAGCGCCGCTTCGACGGCGAGCACCTCGACCGCATGCTCGAGATGCCCTGCACGATCCTCGTCCCCGCCGCGCGTCCCCACGCCATCCACGGCGACAACGCCCCGCACATCCACACCCGCATCGTGCTCCAGGGCGCCAACAACCCCGCCGACCTCGTCAGCGAGTATTTCCTCCAGCACCGCCGCGGCATCTACAGCCTCACGGACTTCATCGCCAACTCCGGAGGCGTCATCGCGGCTTTCATCGAGGCCAAGGCCGACGTCGACGCCGATTTCCGCGCCCGCGTCATGGCGGCCGACGGCATCGGCCGCGCCTTCATCGAGCAGGTCGTCACGCGCATCGTGACGGAGAACATCGACGAGATGTTCGCCCGCCGCGCCGCGCACAAGGTCGCCGACATCACCTGGCGCGAGATCGCCTACGAGATGGCCCGCGACCGCCTTCGCCCCGGCGCCGACGGCAAGATCAAGGTCCTGCCCGAGCTGCTCTGAGAAACTGATTTCGGCCGACGCGGCGCGCGGTTCGACCCGCGCCGTCGGCCGAGTTGCACCGCCGTTGCTTTCGGCGATCCCCATTGCCCGCGTCTCTCCCCCGAGGGACGCGGGCTTCTTTTTTTCTCTGCCGCCTGACCCAGCCGGTAGGGCGCGGACTCCGTCCGCGCCGAGCAGCAGCCCCAAGCGCTCCGCGGCCTCGTCGTAGCAGCCGACGTAAGTCGGCTGAAAAAACGCCTGCTCCCCGGTCAGCCATCGAGCCCAGCCGACTTACGTCGGCGGCTACGAAATACCCGCGCTGCTTCACCGCACCCCTGGAGGGCCCGGCTCCGTGAGGTTGCGACCGTCATCGGGGCGTGCGCGCCAGATGACAAAATTGTCATCCGGCCGTCACGGATCCGTTCCGCGCCGGCTGGCATACTGCGCGCGTGAAAAACCGGGAACCGTCCGCCGTCCGTCCGCTGGGTTGGCTCCCGTTCGACGGCACGGCGCCGGCCCGGTGATTCATCCGCAAGCCCATCCCAAAATGAAAACCGATCTCCTCAAAATCGCCGCCGCCGTCGCCCTGTTGGCGCTCTGCGCCGCTCCCGTCCAGGCCAAGCTCGCCTGGAACAAGAAGGCCAAGAAGTTCGACCCCGCCGTCACCTCCTGCACGGCCTGCCACATTCCCGAAAAGCCCAAGAAGGGCGATCCGCTCAGCGAGCGCGGCGAGTGGCTCGTGGAGCAGAAGAAGAAACTCGGCGTGAAGGAAGTGAAGCTCGAGTGGCTCAAGGACTACCCGAAGTTCGGCCAGCAATAATTCCCCAACCGGAGAAACCACCATGAAAACCTACCGCAACATCGCATTGCTCGCGCTGGCGCTGCTCGCCCCCGCTTCGACCTTTGCCATTCCCGCCTGGTCGCGCCAGGCGGGCGCTTCCTGCAACGCCTGCCACGCCACGCCGACCTGGCAGCTCAACACCACTGGCATCAAGTTCCTCGCCGCGGGCCATCGCGCCGAGCCCTTCCAGATGCCCGAGGAGGTCGACTGGAAGCACTACCTCAGCCTCATCTGGAAAGGCCGCGCCTGGTATGAGGATCTCGACGCGAACCGCACCGGCAACGCCAACACCCAGAAGCCCACCACCAACCTCGAGCAGCACTCCTTCGCGCTCTACACCGGTGGCCCGATCGCCGAGCGCTTCTCCTACTTCACGGAGATCTACCTGAGCGAAAACACCGGCGCGACCTCCGGCGCTAACATCGTGCAGGGCGAGGCCGCCCGCAAGAAGCTCGCCGAGGCCTTCCTCCAATACAACCACCCGCTCTCCGAGGACCAGGAAACCTACCTCGCGGTCCGCGCCGGTGAAATCCTGCCCGCCATCATCCACGTCTTCGGCGTCGGTGCCCGCAGCGCCGAGCAACGCGCCGTTCCGATGAACGAGGCGCTGGCCGGCAACTCCAACACCTACCGCCCCTTCAGCCGCCAACAGGGCGTCGATGCGACCATCGTCGGCAAGCACTACGAGGTTGTCGTCGGCATGGTGAACGGTTCCGACACCTCGACGACAAACTCCATCGATGCGGATTCGCACAAGGACATGTATTTCTCGGCGCTCTACAATTTCGACGAATACGAGTCCGGCGTCGGCGTCTTCCTCTACAACGGCAAGTTCTCGAACTACACCACCAAGCAGGACTTCTCGACCGCGCTCCTCTACAAGAACGATTTCTATCGCGGCGCCCTGCTCGGCCGCTTCATCCGCGAGAACTGGCGCGTCGTCGGCGCCTACCTGATGGGCGAAGAAACCATCAATGCCACCGGCGCCACGGCCGACAACCGCGGCTTCTACGTCCTCGCCGACTACAACTTCAACGACCGCCATGGCGTCTTCGTCCGCTACGACTACCTCGATCCGAACACCGGTATCGATCGCAACGAGACCTCGATGTTCCTCGTCGGCTACAACACGCTCTTCTTCCAGTCCGAGAACGCGGCCGTCCGCTTCGGCATCGAATACACGAACAAGGTCAGCTACCTCGGCGGCAACATCACCACCGCCGGCACGACCAAGTTCGCCGACAACCGCATCACCGCCCAGCTTACCTGGGCCTTCTGAACCACTCCCGTCAGCAGTGTTAGAACCAAGGGCCAGTGCGGTGTGCTCCCGCACTGGCCTTTGTGCAGCGCGCACTTCTTGCGCAAGACTGCGCGCGCTTGGTTCTGCCGCCAACAACGGCTCGCGCTCCCCGGCGCTTTCCCTCTATGCCGACTTTGATGAGAATCCTGGTCGTCGAGGACGAGACCAAGACCGCAGACTACCTGAAGAAGGGTCTGTCGGAAAGCGGTCACGTGGTCGATGTCGCCCACCACGGCGAGGATGGCCTGCATCTGGCGATGACAGAGTCCTTCGACCTGCTCGTGCTCGACATCCAGCTGCCCGGCCGCGACGGCTGGTCCGTCCTGCACTCGCTCCGCCGCGCCGGCCGACAACTGCCCGTGCTCATCCTTACCGCCAGCGACAAGGTGGAGGAGCGGGTTAAGGGCCTCGACCTTGGAGCGGATGATTACCTGGTGAAGCCATTCGCGTTTTCCGAGCTGCTCGCACGTGTCCGCTCGATCCTGCGTCGTGGTCCCGCCCGCCAGCCTGAGACCCTTGTGGTCGCTGACCTCGAGCTCGATCTCCCGCGCCACCGCGCGGCTCGAGGCGGGCATCGGCTCGACCTCACGCCCAAGGAGTTCGCGCTCCTCTCCCTGCTCGCGCGGCGCCGGGGCGAGGTGCTGTCGCGCACCCTCATCTCCGAGCTCGTCTGGGAGATGCATTTCGACAGCGACACCAACGTGGTCGACGTGGCCGTCCGCCGCCTCCGCGGCAAGGTCGACGATCCCTTCCCGCGGAAACTCATCCGCACCGTGCGCGGCGTCGGCTACGTGCTGGAGGAGAACTGACCGCCATGCTCGCGACCCTGCGCGCCGTCGTCTC